>JAHZFN010000123.1 GCA_019421315.1 Peptococcaceae bacterium
TTGTGCCGACATCGGGGTTGCGGCTGTCGTGGCTGACCGTTCTGTTGTCACCCAAAACGAAATATTCGCCGTTGGGAACCAGTGTGTCAATGTCGCCCTCCGTTCTTGCGCCGTCGATATATTCTTCGTTCAAAACGGTGCCGTTGACGGCAACTTCTCCGTTGTCAATCAAAACTCGGTCACCGGGCAGTCCGATAATTCTTTTGACGTAATAGGCGCCGTCTGTGCGGTCGGGCGCTTTGAAAACGATAATATCGAATTGCTGAACATCATTAAAATAATAACTGAGCGGAGAAGAAATTGTTATTTCCCCCGACTTTAAGGTGGGTTCCATGGAATCTCCCGATATTTCCGTAATTTGGAAGACAAAATTTTTCAAAAGAAATGCCAAGATGACTGCCAGCAAAATGCAAAGAAGGTATTTGAGCAGAGTATGCTTTTTATTCGGCTTTTCTTCTTGTTTTGCTGTTGGCTCGTCTATTGGCTCATCTGTTGTTTGTTGGAGGAGACCGGAATTTTCCTGCCGATTTTGCGGGTTTGCCGCTTTGCCGAAAGAGGGCATACTGTCCGCCTGCATTTCCGGTATGACGGTCGGTCGACTTTCTTTTTCTAAGTCGGCGTTTTCCTCCAGCATATTTTCGTTTACCGCTTGGGCGGCTTCGGGTTTTTGTACTTTCATATCGCTGAAAACTTCGGCTGCCGCAAAGGTTCCCGCATCTTTGTTTTCCCAAAAATCATGCTCTGTTTTTTTTGCCGCCGATTGTTCGCTTTCTGCGGTTTTCGGAAAAGCTTCCGCCGTTTCTTCGTTGCCGGCAATTTCGTTGGCGGTTTCGTCATTGCTTAAAGCAAAAACGGTGTTCGCTTCTTCCTGATGGTGTTCGGCTTCGTTGATAACAGGGCGCAGAGATGTGTAGCCGCTGTTGGTTTCGCTTGTCGCCTCTTTGATTAGCCTTGCCAAATCGTCGTCTATGGGCGGAATTTCGGGGATGGGCGAGCTGCCGGGAATTGTCGCTTTGGGCAGATTGCGGATGTTCATATCTGTAATGTCCAGATTGTTGGCAAAATCCGCAATGACGGCATCCGCCAACAAGTCTGCTGCCTGATTTTTGCTGATTTCCTGCTGTTGGCTCATGTTGTCGATTTGAGCTTGCAGCTGTTCCACTGTTCGGGAGTTTGCCGCCGCCGCCTGCTTTTGCTTTTGCAGATAATTGTAATTATGCTGCCAGTTGTTGTAGGCGGATTTGACTTGTATTCCCGCTTTTTCTATGGAATCCTCGTATTGGTGAATTTTGTTTTGAATTTTGTTGACGGTTTCGATGGTTTTGCAGTAACGCAGCTGACTTTCTTCCAGCTCTTTCTGTGCTGCCTGCAATGTGTAGGCTTTGGCTTTGTTGATCATTTCCTGCTGTGTCATCAGGTCGGTTTGCCTTGCCAGCTCTGCTTTTTCCTCATCCAATCTTTGGGTCAAATCCGTCAGGTGGCTTTGACACTCCGCCAGCTTGATGGCGGAATCTGTGGTGATTTTTTCAAACAGATTAAGGTTGGCTTTGCTTTGTTCCTCCAAAGCCTTATGGTGTTCCGATTTTATTTTGGCCTCATTCAGCTTATCCTGAAGCTCTGCAAGCTTTTCGTCACCTGCAAAATCGCGGTAATTCTCTTTTTCCATGCCAAACCTCCTGTTCAAAAAATATGCAAAGAGACAATTTGCCAAAATGCATAAAATATGTTATATTATATTTCGCAGATACAGGCTCTTTTTCCTGCTTATTCTGTCGATATTTGGCGGTATTTTGCAAATATTTGCCGCCGTCCATTTATTTTAACCGAAAAGTGGTGTGTTTATGAAAGAAAATGCGGATAACGGCGGTTTGAACAGTTCTTCCCCAAAAAATCCGAAAAAAATTATAATTTATACGGATGGCGCCTGTAGCTATAATCCCGGACCCGGCGGCTGGGGCGCAGTTTTGATGTACGGCGTTCACCGCAAGGAAATGTCCGGCTTTATGCCAGAAACAACCAACAACCGCATGGAGCTTTTGGCGGCGGTTGAGGCGTTGAAGGCTTTGAAAATGCCCTGCATGGTCGATTTACACAGCGACAGTGCGTATTTGGTCAACGCCTGGAAACAGCATTGGCTGGACGGTTGGCAGAAAATCGGCTGGAAAAATTCCAAAAAACAGCCTGTGGAAAATCAGGATTTGTGGAAAGAGCTGCTGCGTTTGGCAAAAATTCATCAGGTGAATTGGATTAAAGTCAAAGGGCACAGCGACAATGCGGAAAACAACCGCTGCGACGAGCTGGCAAGGGCGGAAATCGTTAAAAACAGCGGCAAATAAAATTTGTTATCCGATAAATTATTAAATAAATTTTTATTATTTATTTTGCGTTTTGCCGAAAAAACAAAAGCGCCGATTTTGGAAATCGGCGCTTTTTATATGTGTTTTGTTTGTTATTTGTTTGTTATTTGTCAATTTTTTGCAGTCTGCCTTTTTTGCAGGTGGCAACATATTTGCTGCAATACGGGTCGTAACCCATCAGGGCGTTGAACCCCGCAATGAGAGTCATTGCTGTGTCGTCCAGAGGATTTAAGATGAAGTTTTCGATACCGATTGCCAAAGCTTGAGAAAGGAAAGTTCTGTTCAGCAGGTATCTTTGGGGCAGTCCGTAGGAAATGTTGCTGATACCGCAGATAATGTTTGCTTCGGGAAAATCCTTTTGCAGCTCGTGAGCGGTGGACAGCACATTGTAGCCTGCTTTGTGGTTTGTGCTGATGGGCTTGACAAACGGGTCGATGAAAATATCTTTGTTGTCGATGCCTGCTGCCAGCAATTTTTTGTAGACTTTGGTGCCTGCCGCAACTCTGTCTTCGATGCTTGAGGGAATTTCTTCGTCTTTAATGCAGACAGCAATAACTCTGGCGTCATATTCTTTAATTAAAGGAATAAGCTTTTCGTGAGCCGGGTCATCGCATATACCGTTGATGATCGGTCGTTCCCCTTGGCAAAGGGGCAGAATACGGGCGATTGTTTCCGGGTTGTCGGAATCTATGGAAATGGGCTTTTGGGTGCTTTCATGCACAATTTTGATCAGCCATTCCATAACGTCGGCTTCGTCCTCGTAAGTTCCGCAGTATACGTCTATGTAATCGGCGCCTTTTTCGGCTTGTTTAATTGCCAATTCCGCAATAATGTCCTCATCCAGATTGTCGATGGCGAAACGAACGTCTTTTCTGCAGCTGTTGATCATTTCTCCGATAATTAACATCATAAATCCCTCCCTATAATCCATTTTTACATTTTCTCAAAAAATGCATTAAAAGTCAATATATTTGCATTAAATAATGGTTGAATCAGCAGCAAAAAATTATTAATATCAAAAAAAATTGATAAATTTATGAAAAAACTATTGCAAAAAAAGGAAAAGTGTTATATAATACAAATGTGAAATAAATCACAATTATTTCACATTTGCTGTTGGACATGACAACAGCCCTGTTAATACGATTCTTACACTTGCCCGCATATATTTCTGAAAGGAGCTGACTTTGTCAGCTCTTTTTGCTTATTTGAATTTTTTTTGTTTGCGGATAAATGTTTTCCGCAAGCTGTGTTGATTTTTATAACAAAAGCTGCTGCTTTGCAGATGGTAGAGACATTGTTGTCTTTTATGGAAAAAGTGTGGATTTTGGCAAGTTTTTGGTTTTGGCAGAGTTGTTTTTTGATTGAAAGGGCATTGATGGCGGCTTTTTTTGCAGCAGATATGCAATTATATGCCGAATGTTAAACGAAATTGCTTGGCAGATTTTAAAATTTTTTTTGAATTCCTTAAGTTTCATGGTGCCGTTCGCTTTGGCGCAGCATCTTTATTTGATCGGTATTTTAAAATAATAACGGTCTGTGTTTTTTATTTGGATTATGTGGGATGCGGTAATGATTGCGTTCAAAATCAAAATTATAAGAATTTAATAATAAAGAAATAATACAGAATAAAATGCAATGACCTAACAAAAATTCACAAAAAATCGGAATTATAAATTTTGCCGAAAAGTTCCAAAACACGAAATATTGAATACGGTATACACCCAAAACAAATTTGGTTTTGTATCATTATAATCGTAAATTTTTGCAAAAATTCGGCAGAATAATGAAAAATGTTGCTTGAAAGTTATGTTTGATATTTTAGATAAAAATATTATGTCATAAACTTGGAAAAAGAGTTACAAGAATCCTTTTTTTA
>JAHZFN010000124.1:0-2616 GCA_019421315.1 Peptococcaceae bacterium
GAAACCATTCAAGACAAGAAAAAGGGCTTTATGCTGGGGGTTGACGACTACATGGTAAAACCCGTCGACGAAGAGGAAATGATTCTGCGGATTTCGGCGTTGCTGCGCCGTTCCAAAATTGCCAACGAGCATAAGCTTACCGTCGGCAGCACCAAGCTTGATTACGATGCCATGAGCGTTGACGACGGCGGCAAAACCTTGGTTTTGCCCCAAAAGGAATTTTTGCTTTTATACAAGCTGCTTTCCTACACCGACAAAATTTTTACCAGGCGGCAGCTGATGGACGAAATTTGGGATATGGACAGCGAATCCGACGAAAGAACCGTGGATGTGCATATCAACCGCCTGCGGGACAAATTCGGCAAAAATCCCGATTTTGAAATTGTAACAGTACGCGGTTTGGGCTACAAGGCAGTGAAAAAACATGAATAAAACAACAAACATCGGCTTCAAGATGACATTTTTGGTGCTGATGGTTTTCGTCGTTTCCCTTATTCTAACCTACTCCCTCATCACCATTTTGCACGTCATAGGTCTGATACCGTCGGCTTTTATCGTTACCCTTTGGATGCCCGTGGTGACGGTTTTCGTCAGCTTTTTGATGGGGTCTTGGATTTCCAACCTTTTGGTACCGTTTTTTTTCAAGCCCGTCAACGAAATGCTCATCGCCACCAAGGCCGTCAGCAAAGGGGATTTTTCCGTCCGTGTAAACGACAAGTGCGGAAATGCGGAAATGCGGGAGCTGCTTTCCAGCTTCAACCAGATGGCAGAGGAGCTGGACAGCATTGAAATTTTCCGTTCGGATTTCATCAACAATTTCTCCCATGAATTCAAAACCCCCATCGTTTCCATAAGGGGGTTTGCCAAGCAGCTGAAAAACCCAAATCTGCCGCCTGAAATTCGGGAAGAATACATAGACATCATCATTTCCGAATCGGAACGGCTGACCAATATGTCCTCCAATATTCTCCTGCTTTCCAAGCTGGAGGCACAGCAGATAATCAACGACCGCCAAATTTATTCGGCAGACGAGCAGATACGCAGCTGTATTTTGCTTCTGGAAAAGCAGTGGTCTGCCAAAAATATCGACTTGGATATTGATTTGCAGCCCGTTTTGTACCTGGGAAATTCGGAAATTATGTCCCATGTTTGGATCAATCTGCTGGGCAACGCCATAAAATTCACGCCTGAAAACGGCAGTTTGCAAATCAAGCTTTTTTATGATGACGGCAACCTGGTTTTTTCCGCCAAGGATTCGGGCATAGGCATGGACAAGCACCAAATTGAGCATATTTTCGACAAGTTTTACCAGGCGGATTCCTCCCACGCCGGCTCAGGCAACGGCTTGGGGCTGGCGTTGGTGCAGCGCATTGTCAATATGTGCAGCGGCGAAATCAAGGTGGAAAGTGAAGTCGGCGTCGGTTCGAAATTTACCGTTATTCTGCCCAACGAGGTTCTGCCCAACGAAATAGCCGAATATGTGCGTTAGCGCCATTGCCGAGGCAACTTAAAATATCAAATTCATAAAAACCGAAAACGGAGAAGATAATAATTTCATGAGCATAAACAGAGAAAATCAGCCGCCCAAAGCGGCTGATTTTAAAATAGTCAAAGGCGACAAAAAATACGAAGAACAGATGAAGAAGCTTTGGGCAGAGTGCTTCCCCGAAGACAAGGATAGTGGTTTTATCCCCTTTTTCTTTGCAAATTTGTATCAGCGGGAACAGACGTATCTGGCGGTTTACAATGGCAAGCTCTGCGCCATGGTCTATGCGCCGCAGATGAAATACCGCTTTTGCGGGGTGGATTTTACCGTTCCCTATATTCAGGGGGTTGCCACAGACCCCAAATTCCGCCGTTTGGGTTTGGCAAACCGCCTTTTGGCGGCGGCTTTGCGGGATTTGAATTTGCAGGGAGCTCCTTTCGGCATTTTGAAACCGTTCAATGTGGATTTTTACGCCAAAAGCGGCTGGCGGCTGTTTGCAAGTTTAACAAAAATGCCTTTATCGCAGGTGAAAATTCCGCAAAATTATCTGCAAAAAACACAGCCGCTGATTGCGGAAATCAAAAACAACAAACAAAATATCAAGCAATACATCGAGGATTTGGCGGCGGTTTTTGAATTTTGGCAGAGAAACAGCGGCAACGCCTATCCTCTGCGAAGCCACCGAGCCTGGGAACTGCTGCTGCAAGACCATTTTAACGACGGCGGCAGAGTTTTCGGTGTTTTTTACGGCGATAAATTATCGGCATACAGCCTGTATTTGGAGGAGGAAACGGCAATCACTCTGCGGGAAACGGCATACGGCAGCCAAGAAGCTTTGTACATGCTTTTGGATTTTCTGCAAAATTTCTGCGGCAAAAAGCAAAAAGCAATTATGCACCTGCCCGTCAACAGCCCGCTATTAACCGAAAGCAACAGACGACAGGCAAGCACTGAACCATTTGCCATGCTGCGTGTCATCAACTGCGAAACCCTGCTTTCGGCTTTGGATTTTGGGATAGGCAAAGAGGAAATGCTGTATCTGCAAATTACCGATGAGGTTATCAAAAACAACAACGGCATTTTTCGCCTGGAACACCACCCCGGCGGCAGTCTTTGCCAAAAGGAGCAAG
>JAHZFN010000124.1:2626-10029 GCA_019421315.1 Peptococcaceae bacterium
CCCAAACTTGCCCCGAAAAATTGACGCTAATTGGTTGACCGAGGCTTTGTCGGAATGTTATAATTGTTATGATTTTAAAGCTAAAAAATCGACAAATTGCCCTGCCGAACAGCGGCAAAATTTCGGCTGCGCCTACTTCAACGAGTACTTTTGAGCCAAAGCCGCTGCCTCCGGTTCGCAAAAAAAAGAAAAAAGCATTTTGCCGCACCGAAAAAGCGGTTAATTTCAGGAGATAATTCATATGAAATTTACATATATAAACCGAAAGAACAACGGAAAAAATCTTTTGCTCCTTGCAGTTTGCCTGATTGCGGCGTTGTTTGCCGCAGCAGGCTGCCAAAACCAAACGGAGGAAGCCAAACCCGACACAGTGGTTCTGCCCAGAAGTCAAATGGAAAGTGACGAAATGATTCAGTCTCTGCTGGACAGAAACGGCACCCTGATCGGCGAAAGCCCCGTCATCAAGGAGTTGGTCTGCGATATTCTGCCGGGGAAAATCTGCGTGATTTCCTACGACATAACGCTGAACCGCCTGACAATTAAATACGGCTCCACGCCCCAAGAGGAAATTGACAAAGCAAAGGCGGAAAACGACGGAGCGGACGAAACGGAAACCAAGCTGAACCCCGAACAGTTCGCCAAATATTGGGACAAGCAAACCACCGAGGACATCCTTTTTTACAATGCGTCGGCGCTTTTCGCTCTGATACCCAATCTTGATTCCGTTCAATATATGGTGGAAAATTACGGTCAGCCCACTTTCACCATCAGCCGCCAAAACATGGAGGCTTTTTACGGCTACGCTTTGGCGGATATTGACAGCGTTTCCCTTTGGAAAACCAAAATCACCGAGGTTTTCAATGACGATTTGAAAATTGCGGAATTTTACAAACAGTATCCGCTGAACACAAAAGCCGCCCAACCCGACGATACGGAAGCAGCAGACGGCACAAATGCCGACACAACGCCTGACAACACCGCCGACAGTACATTAGACGACACCCAAACAACGGAACAGCCCCAAGTAATCCTCCCCGACGAGGTGCAGTAAGGCGGCAGAAAACCGAAAAATCAAGTAAAACCTAAGCCGAAATTCTTATGGAATTTCGGCTTTTTTTGAAACGAGGCAGGCAACCTGCAAGCTAACAAAATCTTCACCTACGCAAAAAAGCCGCAAAGCTATATCAAAAGTCATTGAAATATGCTAAAATAGAAATATGCTGAAATAGAAATATCAAAATAGAACTATTTTTAAAGCAACGCAACAAAAAAATTCGGAATACAACAAACGGAGAGTGTGCAATTATGTATGATTTGAACTACGAAAGAAACTGCAAAAACTGCGAATATCTGTTTCTGCCCAACCTGCGCTGGGCAACGGACACCCCCGATTATATCCTGCCCATGCACGACCATCTGACCAAGCGCCTGGGCAAGGTGGGCATGATTCTGCACGGTTGGGACGACACAGAAGAAAGCAAATTTAACCTGCTGAAGGAAAAATGGGAAGAACTGGACAAACCGGTTTTGATTATCGGCAACGCCCGCTTATATCTGAAAGCCAAGGAAAATTTTCCCAAAGACAAGGTTTGGTCTTACTGGTATGCTTTGGCGGATTACGGTTTGCCGCCTGCTCCCCACACCCACACCAATCATTTCAAGCCGTCTGTGGTTTTCGACCCTTGGTATTTCAAGGATGATAAATACACAAAAATGTATTGCCGCGATATCATGATGATGAGCAATTACGAAGAAGCAGAGGACATACATTTGCAATATCGAGAATGCACCGACGAAAAAACCTACAAAGAAACCTTTGCGGCGGAGGCCGGGGATTTGAAAAAGCCCATCATAACCTACTGCAACAACTGCCGAGATTATTTGGCGGGTCTGGGCATACCCGTCATTCATATGCTGGATTTAATCTTCAGCCATACGGATGAAAAAACGCAAAATCACCCCGTTTTTACCGCTGAGGAAAAGTCAGAAAATATCGCTAAGCTGCAAAAGCTCCTTGCCGAAGCGGATAAATAATTTTTTGAGGAACAAACCATGATAAGCACAGCAGAACGGCAAATCAACGAACTGAACGCCTTGTATGAGGACAAAAGCTTTGCGGGCTTTGTTGAGGATACACTGCGCCCCGGCGGCTTGGAACTGACAGAAGAAATGATAGAAAAATGCCATCTTCCCCAAACTGCCGCCGTTTTGGATATTGGCTGCGGCTACGGCAAAACCGTCAAATATCTGCGTGACCAATGGGGTCTGCAAGCCTGCGGCGTTGACATTGCAGAAAAGATGATTCAAGGCGGGCTTGCCGTGGACAGCACCCTGAATTTGACTGCGGCGGCGGCAGACAAACTGCCCTTTGCCGACCAAACCTTTGATGCGGTAACGGCGGAATGTGTGTTCTGCCTTCTGCCCGACAAAGCGGCGGCTCTGCGGGAAATTCACCGTGTGCTGAAGCCCTGCGGCAAATTCATCGTCAGCGATTTATATCTGCAAAAACCGTCCGCCGAAAAAATCAGCCTCAATGCCGTAACCTGCCTGCAAAACCTGATGACTGAGCAGGAAATTACAGCAATCACCGAAAAGGGCGGCTTTGTCAAAACAAACTTTGAGGACAGGCGCAGTGATTATCTGGGTTTTCTGGCGGAAATGATTTTTCAGTTCGACACCGTGGAAGGCTTCTGGCAGTGGATTTTCGGCGGCAGCTGCGCAAGCTCCTGTTCGGCAGCAGACAAACTGAAAAAACAAAAAATCAGCTATTACGCCGCCATCTGGCAGAAAAAATAATAAAAATAACAATTTCAACACAACAAAAAAAAAGCGTTACTGTGAGAAACAGTAACGCTTTTAAATTTAAGTTTGATTGTCAGCAGAATTACGCCTTTTCCTGCAAAGCAACCGCCTGCAAACGGGCGGGGCAGGGCAAGTTTCGGTCTTCGTACCAATTTTCTATAACCCGCAGAACTTCGGGCATTTTTTCTTCGATGGCGGATTTTCCCGCTTCATAGCAAACGTCAGCTTTGTTCAATGCCAATGCCGCAACATATTTTTCAAAAGGCTTGATGACAACGTCCGCCTGCTCGGCTCGGCGGCCGTTGCTGATCATAATATCCATAAAACGCTGGGCAATTTCCACAACGTTCTTCGGGCGGGAATACTCCCTGTAATCCAAATCTATGGCGATTACAATGTCTGCCCCCATATCCCGCACCACATCGTCGGGGCAGTTATCCACTGTGCCGCCGTCGGAAAGCAAAAGTCCGTCGTGTTCCACCGGCGAAAAAGCAACAGGCAAAGCGGAAGACGCCTGAATTGCCAAAGCCAAAGAGCCTGAATCGTGGATATAGGGCTTCCAGTTGATTAAATCAGTGCTGACAATTTTCAGAGGAACAGGCAGCTCCTCAAAGGTTTTTTTGCCGATCAAATCAACGAACACTCGAGCATATTTGGCACCGCTGACCACGCCGCCGTGGCCGCCGATGGGAAAAAGCCGCCGCATATTCATACCCAGCATTTTTTCGCTGACTTCCCTGCCGTAACAGCCTGCGGCGCACATGGCGCCGACGCCGCTGCCGATGGAGGTGCCGCTGACCATATCAGGTTCTATTCCGTATTCTTTGAATTTTTCCAAAACCGCCAAATGGGCAAAGCCGCGGATACCGCCGCCGCCGAAAGCAATACCGATTTTCGGGTGTTGTTGTTCGCCGCCGGCTGTAATTTCATTGTTTTCCGTTTTAATTTCTGCTTTATTCTCGTTTATAATTTCTGTAATTTGGTTTTCTGTCATCTTTGTACCTTTCCGTCTTGCATTTTCTTAATTATAATATTTTATCGGCTGTCCGTACCGCAAAACGCCGAAACTCTTTTGGGAAAACAAAAGGCTTGCAAGCTACAATTTATAATCCAAATTTTTCAACTGCACCGCCGCTCAGACCTTGACTTCGCCTTCAAAAGCAACCGCAACGGGACCCGTCATGAAAACGTGTTCTCCCTCTTTATATTCAATGTGCAGTGTGCCGCCCAAAAGCTTAACGTCAACCCAATCTCGGCATCTGCCCGTCAAAACGGAAGCCACCGCCGTGGCGCAGGCGCCCGTGCCGCACGCCATGGTTTCGCCGCAGCCCCTTTCAAAAACCCGCATATTAACATGGTGTTCGTCAATCACCTGCACAAACTCCGTGTTGGTTTTGGCGGGGAAATAGCTGTGTTTTTCAAAATGACAGCCGATTTCGTTGACAGGGAAATCCGCCGTCGGTGTATCGATGAAAACAACGCAATGGGGGTTGCCCATGGAAACAGCGGAAAACATATAGTCTTTTTCCAAAACCTCGATCGGCTGCTCCAAAACTCTTTCTTCGTTGATGACACAGGGAATTTCCGCACCTTGCAGTCTGGGCATTCCCATATCCACCCGAACCAGCATTTCCTCCGTCGTGTTTTTCACAACAACGGGGCGGATAATGCCCGCTTTGGTAATAACTTTCATTTCATTTTTGTCGGTTATGCCTTCGTTTTGAGCAAAAATCGCCGCACAGCGGATGCCGTTGCCGCACATTTCCGCCTCGCTGCCGTCGCTGTTATAAATCTGCATTTCAAAATCGCCGTCTTCGGCAGGCAGCAGAATAATCAGACCGTCGGCGCCGATGGCAAAATGCCTGTGGCAAAGCCGCAGCGCCAAACCGTTCAAATCAGCGGGGACCTCTTTGAAGCCGTTCACCATGATAAAATCGTTGCCTGCACCGTGCATTTTGGTAAATTTCATATTTGCTCACCCAAGCCGCCTTCCCGTTTCGCCCTGCGTTCAGCGGCGGCTTTTTCCTTTCGGTTAAATTTATCTCTTTTTATATCATATCTATTTATATCTTATTATATCTTAGAAAAAATTTTTTTAGTTTTATTTGGTTTTCCGCAGATTTCTACCGTTGATTTCGGCGAAAACATCATCGCCGAAAAAATCTGCCAGCGTTATGCCGAAGCCCCCGCAGATTTTGTTTAAGGTGCTGACACCGGGGTTCAGGCTGGCGCCGTTCAGAATATTTTTGATGGTGGTGAGCGGAACACCTGATTTTATCGCCAGCTGGCTGATGCCCAGGTCATTCTTTTGGCAAAGCCCCAGCAGCCGATACATAACAGCCATATGCAGGTCTGTTGTTTTTGGCAGCCTTTCCATACTTATTACCGTTATCGCCTTTCTTTATCGTATTCGAATATAGTATTGAGATTTTTCGGCTTTGCCGTTTTGCTTTTCAAGAGCATTATATTATATTTATATAAAATCAATATTAACAAATACTCTGCAAAAAACAAAGGACAGCAAGCCTGATTTTTTTATTAAAAATTATTAACAAACTATATAAAGTCCGTTTCTCTAATTATAAAAAAACTGACGGCGGATGTCAACCAAAATCGGCGTAGCGGCAAAATAACATCAATTTTCCCCAAACGGCATTGTTGCCAAGCGGGTTATCGGGATTGATAAGCTCAAACCGTCGGCGCAGATTGCCGCAAGCCTTCACAAATTATCTTAAATTATTATTTCAGCTTATCAATTTCAGCTTATCAATAGAAGTAATTTCAATATCAGTGTAGTAATGGTGCAGAATTTGCTTGTAATCGGCGCCCGCTTTCGCCATGCCGTTGGCGCCGTGCTGACAAAGCCCCACGCCATGCCCAAAGCCTTTGACGGTTATCAAATAACCGTTTTCGTCTGCCAGCCACTGAAAATCGGTGGAATTCAAACCCAAAGCCGTGCGCACCGCCGAGCCTTTCCACTGCTTTTCGCCGCAGGTCACGGTTTTCACTCTGCCGCTTTCGGCGGTTTCGGTAATTTTCAAATTTGCCAGTTCCTCGCAGGAAATTCCCAGCTTCGCCGCCATTTCCGCTTTGGTATAATAAACATGGGAGAGATATTTGGGGGCATCGGTGTCCCAGTAACAGCTGACGGACTGCAAAGCCGGAACCTCGCTCTGCCAATAATCGGCGGCATTTTCCGTTTTGCCGCCGCAGGTTGAACAAAAGGTGGGCGAAACCACAGCTCCGTCATATGTAATCACCTCACCTGCCGTTGCCGTAACAGCGGCTCGGATTTTCTTTTCCTTTTCCGCAAACTGTTCGCCCCAGTTTTCCCGCCTTTTGTTTTCGTCAACATACGCCTGGCAATGAGCGAAATCATCACAGATGTCGGCGTCGCCGCTGTGAACTGCGGCGCCGGCGCCGTAGGGCTGCGGCATTCTTTTCAGGATATAGCTTCTGGCGGCAACAGCCTGCGCCTTCAAAGCCTCCTCGTCAAAATCCGCCGGCATTTCCCCCGCCAAAACGCCGACCACGGCCTCCTCTAAGGGAACCGTGTCAACACTGTCCGCCGATGTCCGAAAAATCCGCACATCGGGGTTTGCCTGCAGCTCCAACTGCTGCTCTTCCTCCTCCCTGATCATAAAAACCGACGCCGTCAGCAAAAAAAACGCCACAAAAACCACCAGCAACGCAAAGGAAACCGCCGCTTTCAGCCCCGAAAAATTTTTCCCGGTCAACAGTATCACCCCACAAATTTTTTTAGATTTGCCAAATTGTATTTTTCTCTGCAATTTGCAAACGCTTTAAAGAATTTTGTCAGCCTTTGCAAACCGCTCTTTAATATTAATATACAAGCCGTTAAAAATTTATGAATTATTTGCAAAAAATATCTTGACATTAACTGTACTATGGTGTATCATACACTTAACAACCGTATTAACACATATGATACAGTTAGTACAGTTCATACAGTTAAGGCAAAGCGACAATACAGTTTATGACGATATGCCGTTTCCGCCAAAGCTGTTTGGGGATTAAGAAGTTGTCCCCGTAATTGAAAAAAATTAAAAGGTTTGTGAGCTTGGCAAAACAAAATGTGTTTTTGCCCTGTGTGGTGTATAGTGCCTTTTAATTATATTCAATTTTATATTCAATCCTTTAAAACTGCGTTTCGGTTCCGTTGGTGAGCAAACGCCAGACCTCACAACGCCGCACAAGGCTTTGGCAGGACAGTGAACGGACAGCGGGAAGTTTTTTTTGCAGAGTGCGTCTTAAAAAAACAAATACAAACAACATAACAAACAACATAACAAACAATCAAACCTTTTTTCACAACACTCCCGCCTCGGCAAAAACAGCTTCTTTCGTATTTCGTCGCCAAACCCAAAACCTAAGCGACATTGCGCAATTTGCGCAAAGGGGTTTGTCAGTCAAAAGCATTATCTTTGTGATAGCCTGCGGCATTTGCCAAAAAATGCCGCAGGGGAAACGCCTTTTGAGTTACCAACGGCAACCGACCGCCGTGCAGAGTTTGACGGCAAACGCACTTCTGAAAAATGTGGTAGCGCATAGCAAACAACAAACTTCAAACAGTTGACAGT
>JAHZFN010000125.1 GCA_019421315.1 Peptococcaceae bacterium
TGATTGTCGGCTCGGGCACGGTTGTCGGCAAAAAAGAGGGAGAGGGACCTCTGGGACCGTATTTTGATGTTATACATGATGATAATTGGCTGGGAAACAACAGCTTTGAAAAGGCGGAACAAAAAATTTTGGAGGAAGCCTGCAATTTGGCGGTGCGCAAATCCGGGTTGAAGCGGGAGAATATTAATTTTCATTTTTCGGGCGATCTTCTGAACCAGACAACCTCGTCGGGTTTTACCGCCAAAAGCCTGGGTATTCCGCATTTTGGCATATTCGGCGCCTGCTCAACCTCTATGGAGGGTCTGGCATTGGCGTCTTATATTACCGCCACGGGCGGTGCCCGATACGCCATGGCATCCACTTGCAGCCACTCCAACACCTCGGAAAAACAGTTCCGCTATCCCAATGAATACGGTTCGCAAAAATGCGATACAGCGCAATGTACCGTAATCGGAGGCGGCGCGGTGGGGGTGGCGGCAGACGGCGGCGAAGGCTGCGGGGAAAACTGCGAGAAAAAAAAGGGAAATGATGAGGCGGAAATTGTCGTTACGGCGGCAACTGTCGGCAGGGTTATTGATTTTGGGGTTGCCGACCCGTTCAATATGGGAGCCGCCATGGCGCCTGCTGCCGCTGATACCATATGCCGCCATTTGTCCGATTGTGGCGTTGGGGCTGATTATTACGATTTGATATTGACAGGCGATTTGGGAAAAGTGGGTTTTCCCATTTTTACGGAGCTTTTGCGGCAGCGTGGCGTTGTTTTGGCTCAAGAAAAAGCCGACGACGGCGGCAGGCTGATTTATCCCGACCGAGAGGAATTTTTGGCGGGTGGCAGCGGCTGCGGCTGTATGGCAAGCGTTGCCTACGGTTATATTTTGGATCAAATGCGCCGCGGCAGTCTGCAAAGGGTGCTTTTGGTGGCGACGGGGGCGTTGCTTTCTCAGCTGACGGTTCAGCAGAAGCAGACCATACCTTGCATTGCTCACGGTGTGGCATTGGAACGAAACGGGGTGAGAGGATGACTTTGACGGAAATTTTGTGGGCGTTTATGTTCGGTGGTTTTATCTGCGTTTTGGGGCAGCTTATGATGGATTTTTTCAAACTGACACCTGCCCAT
>JAHZFN010000126.1 GCA_019421315.1 Peptococcaceae bacterium
GGCCACGCCTGTTTTGGTAACAAATTCTTCAACCAGGGCAGGAGCGGTGTAGGATGAGTGTTCGGCACTGACGTTCACGTCGTCCTCAACGCCTGCCAAACGGCCAAGCTCGCCTTCCACCGTTACGCCGCGGGCGTGGGCGTATTCCACAACCTCTTTGGTAACGCGGATATTTTCTTCAAAGGGCAGAGAAGAACCGTCGATCATAACAGATGTGAAACCGCCGTCGATGCAGGCTTTGCAGATTTCAAAATTTTCACCGTGATCCAGGTGCAGGGCGATGTCCAGCCCCGAATCTTCAATGGCGGCTTCCACCAATTTTACCAGATAGGTGTGTTTGGCGTATTTTCTGGCACCGGCGGAAACCTGCAAAATCAAGGGCGCTTTTTCCGCCTTTGCCGCATCCACGATACCTTGAATGATTTCCATATTGTTGACGTTAAAAGCGCCGATGGCGTAGCCGCCTTCGTATGCTTTTTTGAACATGTCCTTTGTGTTTACAAGAGCCATTTTTGACCTCCTTATGTTGTTTGCGCTTAATTTATTATTACTGTCTGTTCCTTAATTTAATGTGTAATTAAATAATTTATACTATAAATAGCTGCATCGCCATGCCGTGCGGCGTTCGCTGCTTTTAAAGCTCCGCAGGCAGCGGACATTCTGTTGCTGCCATTTTGACAGCTTCGGGGGAACCGATAAACCCCAACCCCAAATTTGCCGCATCGCACGCCAAGCCCAAAAGAGTGTCCTGCTCGAATTCCGCCAAGTCGAACCCGAACTCGTGGGGATCGTCGCAGCATTCACCCCAAAGCAAAACGTAAAGGTCGGAATTACGCCCCAGACCTAAAGCGCAGGGAGTTCTGCCGCAGCCGCAGGGAATTTCCGTTTCATCGCCTTTTTTCAGGCTGAACAGCGAAAACTTGCTGTATACTACGCTGCCGCAGTACGGACAGGCATAGGCGATGGCAATGTCGGTTGGAATAATCATTTTTGCTGTAAATTACCTCCGAAAGAATAAGCCTTTTTCGTATTGCCAACCTTGTTTATTGAATTGGCGTTTTCTGCCCGACCTAAGCTTCGGCGCAGAATTTTGCGTTGCAACACCGCTGTTTTGGGCAAGAAAAAAGCTTTTGCTCTAATTTTTGTACCAATAATGGTATTTTAAAAATATTCAATGCAAAAGCCGTAAAATCCTGCCGAAAAAGCAAAATAAAAGCAGAAATGCAGTATCGGCAGATACTGCATTCCAGATATGAGAATGTGGGTTAAACAGATAGTTTCTTTTTGCGAGAGGCAGCAAAACCGCCTTTTGCCAAAACAACGTTGGCGTATGCGCAAATATTTACTTGTAAATTGTACTCGCAAGACTATAAATGCATGATGCCAGAAGAAAATATGTTTAGTCAAGTACAATTTGAAATAAACTTGTAAACAGCATTAAAAAAATTTATAAATTTATAGAAGCGATTTGCGGCGGAGCGAACCGTAAAATTAAAAAGCAGCAAATAATAAAAAAAGCGGAATAATAAAAAAGCGCTCTGCCGAAGCAGAGCGCCATATAAATATCTTATTACATGAACATTGTGAACAAAGGAGCAAATACCAATGCGATAATTGTCATCAATTTGATCAAAATGTTGATGGAAGGACCGGATGTATCTTTGAAGGGGTCGCCGACTGTGTCGCCGTTTACGGCTGCAGCGTGAGCGTCGGAGCCTTTGCCGCCGTGATGACCTTCTTCAATGTATTTTTTAGCGTTGTCCCAAGCGCCGCCGGCGTTAGCCATCATGATTGCCAAGAGGAAACCTGCAACCAAAGC
>JAHZFN010000127.1 GCA_019421315.1 Peptococcaceae bacterium
GGCAGAAAATACGCTGATTTCTGCATATTGCTGCGTTCCGTGCAAAATGTCGGCGTGGTTATGCGGGATGTTTTGCAAAAGGCGGGGATTCCCTGCATAACGGACGGTCAAAGTAATTTTTTTGAAACGCCCGAAATTGAAGTTGCTGTCAGTCTGCTGAAGATTATCGACAATCCTTTGCAGGATATTGATATGGCGGCGGTGCTCCATTCGCCTGTGGTCGGTTTGTCGTTGGCTGAATTGGCGGAACTGCGGATTTTACTGCCTGGCGAACCGCTGTATAAGGCGATGGCTCTTTCCGAGGATTGGCGCATAAAAGCTTTTTACCAAATGCTGAAAACTTTCCGAGAACCCATGAATATATCGGGTATGGCGGATTTTTGCCAAAGAGTTTTTAGTCAAACAGGGCTTTTTGCCGTTATGTCTGCTCAAAGCAACGGCGAACTGCGCTGTGAAAATTTGCTGGAGCTGATTTCCGTTGCGGGTGAATATGACCGGAACGCTTACGGCGGCTTATACCGTTTTATAACATATCTTGAATGGTTGCGTATCAAAGGCAAGGACAGCCGCCGACAAGTAACTTCGGGCAATGCCGTTACTGTTATGACAATTCACCGCAGCAAAGGTCTTGAATTTCCCGTTGTTTTTATTGCAGGTTTGGATAAAAAATTCAACGAGATGGATTTGCGGAACGATATAATTCTACATCGGGATATGGGATTGGGTATGCGTTATGTTGATACTGACAATTACACAAAATGCAAAACCATCGGCTTTTGGGCAATCGCCAAAAAAATTGCCTGGGAAAGCAGGGCGGAGGAACTGCGCATTTTGTACGTTGCCATGACCCGTGCCAAAGAGCGGTTGATTTTGGTGGGAACGGTGAAAAATTACAACAGCATTATCGCCAAGGTCCTCAAAAGTATCAGCTACACCCAACCGCAGCTGCCCCATAATCTGGTGAAAAACTGCGGCAGTTATCTGGATTGGCTGCTGCTGGCGCTGTGCGGTCATCATGATTTTAAGGATTTTCTGTACGGCTTTGTGTCGTTCGGAGTTGGCGGCAATTCCAAAGATAACGGAGAATGGCGGGTTACTGTAATCGAAAGCCTTTCGGCGGACGGTTTGTCGGAGGAAAGTGAAGAAGAATTTGCAAATTCGGAATTTTTGGAAGCAAACCTGCAAAAAACCGTTATCGAAAATTCCGTCAAAAAGCAGCTGGACTGGCAGTATCCACATGCGGCAATGAGCCAAATGCCTATCAAATGGAGCGCCACGGCTTTAAACAAAACCAAGGATTTTGTTTTGAAAACAGCGGAAAACTCTGCCGAGGAAAATCAAGAGGTTATGAAGGATGCCGAAGAGCAGGTTAAAGACGAACCGTTTTTGCACAGCTTGGAATGGTACGCTGAAAGAGGTACCTGTATCCATTTTCTTTTGGAAAATATTGATTTGCAGAAAATCAACCAAGGCGCTGAACCGAAGATTCTTTTTGCGGAGCTTCTGGAAAATTACAATACGGCGGAGGATATAAAAAAATCTGTCAGTATTGCCAAGCTGGCTTGCTTTTTCCGTTCTAAAATCGGCAGGGGGCTTTTGAAAGTGCAGCAAGACGGCGGTATTGTTTTGCGCGAAGCGGATTTTACTTTGGTTTTGACCATAGACGAACTGGCGCAGGTGTTTTTCGGCAAAAACGATGTTTCCGAAGCCGAAATTAGGGAGTTTGCCGACGGTTACAATCTGAATTACGAAACCGACCGCAATGAAAGGGTATTTTTTCAAGGCGTCATAGACTTGTGCTTTGCAACGGCGGGCGGCTGGTATTTGGTTGACTATAAATCAGGCTCAAGCAAAGACTTAAAGGATGATGATGTTCGTCAAAAATACGGCTCCCAAATTATGCTTTACAATATGGCGTTATCTAAGATAACAGGGCAAAAAATAATCGGCAAATATATTTACTACACAAGTGATAACCGTTTTGTGGAGTTTTAGACAGTTATAGCTAGCCGAAGCTTATAATAAAATATAAAAAACCTGCAAAACCGTTGTTTACGATTTTACAGGTTTTTTTTGAGCATTTTCCACAGCATTTGAATCTAAAACTTCCTTGTGTATGATTGTTAGGGCGTGCCTGCTCCCAACTTTGCTATGATACAAGAGCGAACCGAAATCAAGCCCACTGGCAACTGTTAATCTATGAATGCAAACAACTCTTCCACCGTAACCCCAAAAACTTTTGCGATATCCATTGCAAGCTTAAGCGATGGATTATACCTTCCGTTTTCAAGGTGCACAATTGTCTCTCTTCTTACATTCACCAATTCTGCTAGTTCTGTTTGTTTCATACTGGTCTTTTCACGATATTCCTTAACTTTAGTTACCAGTGCCACTTTAAATCCCCTTTGCATCCATATAACAAAATAGAATCGTTCTGAGAACAGATATTATATCCTGCCTTTGCTCATTTTTATTTCCCGTTCCGAGTATTCCTTCCTTAAAAACTTCATATAAACAAAAAACGTACCCAAACCCTTTTTCATCAAGAATAGGATTTGGGTACGAACTGTTTGGTGGGCCATCGGGGGCTCGAACCCCGGACACCCTGATTAAGAGTCAGGTGCTCTTCCAGCTGAGCTAATAGCCCAAAATACAAAGCAAAAAAAGCCAAATGTTTACTCTGCTTAATTATTATACTTTGGGTTAGGCTATAAGTCAAGGATTTTAAAGCATTTTTTTTAATTTTGTAAAATTATCTTTTGCTTCTCTTGTATTGGATAAGAAATATTTCATTTGACACAGTAACACAGTAATTAAATATTTATGCATTAATATGTTATTGCATTCATAGCGAATATGGTGACCTGCCTTTCTGTTTTTGTTTGAATAAATCAACTTTAACACAGTTTTTCAA
The DNA here is from genome assembly GCA_019421315.1 of Peptococcaceae bacterium. Lineage (GTDB taxonomy): Bacteria > Bacillota > Dehalobacteriia > UBA4068 > UBA4997 > JAHZFN01. Next base: position 2,915 of record JAHZFN010000127.1, read on the forward strand.
TGGTATTTGCTTTTTTTTGAGAACCTGCAAAACCATGTGATAATTATATCTTTGATGAGTTGAAATAACTTATTGGTTGTGGTATAATGTTCAAAGTGCGGTTTGGGCATTGTTTTAAATTTTTAATTCAATTTATAAATTTAATTACAGGAACCGGAATTAAAGAATTTTCGGTTTTTTCTTTTGCTGAATTTATATTCGGATTTTGATATTATATAAGATTAAATAAGAATTATATAAACCAAACCGCCGAAACGCAAAATTTTTTTTTATTTGGGGGATTATCGGTTATGGGTAGAAGTCATGTGAAAAAGGGCAATGCAATCGCATTGCTGCCGATTGGAGTTTTTCTTGTTTTATATCTCGGTCTGGGAATTACTTTTGAATATGTTATGAAGATAGAAATGGGTTTTTACAGCATACCCATTGTTGTGTCTTTTTTGGTAGCTTTGCTGGTGGCTTGTCTGCAAAACCGCAAATTGAATTTTGATAAAAAGCTGGTTTTAATGGGCAAGGGTATCGGTGATAAAAATATCGTTATCATGCTTTTGATTTTCTTGACAGCAGGCATTTTCGTCGGCGTGGTCGGCAGAAGCAGCGCCGAAAGCGTAGCTTATTTTATGCTTTCCATCATTCCGCCGCATTATGCCGTTGCCGTGCTTTTTGTGGTAAGCTGTTTTGTTTCCATTGCCATGGGTACATCGGTCGGCACAATTACCTTGATTACGCCGATTGCAGTTGCCGTTTCGGCGGCGTCTGGCTTTGATATGCCCCTTTGTATCGGCTCTGTTATGGGCGGCGCCATGTTCGGGGACAACCTTTCCTTTATTTCCGATACGACAATTGCTGCCTGCAACGGGCAGGGCTGTAAAATGCAGGATAAATTCAAAGCGAATTTTGCAATCGCTTTGCCTGCCGCTATCATTACCTTGGTAATCATTCTGGTGATGTCTTTTAACAGCGACAACATTACTTTGGATTTGCAGGAATATCATCTTGTTCAGCTTATCCCGTATATTCTGGTTCTTTTGGGCGGCATCGCCGGTATCAATGTGTTTGTTATTTTGCTGGTTGGTATCGTTACCGGTTCCATTATTATGGTGGCAACAGGTGCTTCCGGTATGTTTGAAACCTCCATGGTGGCAATTTTGGTTTCCGCTATCTGCGCTTTAATCAGAGAGTACGGCGGCTTTGACTGCCTGCTTTATCATATCCGCCGCATATTCAAAGGCAAAAAAGGCGGTCAGTTGGGCATGGGGCTTTTGGTCGGCGCTATGGACATCGCCACAGCCAACAACACAGTCGCTATCGTTATGGCAAACCCCATCGCCAAAGAAATGGCGGAAGGCTACGGCATTTCCCCGCGCAAAACAGCTTCCTTGCTGGATACTTTTTCCTGCGTATTCCAGGGTATCATTCCTTACGGCGCTCAAATGCTGGTTGCCCTGTCTGCCGCCGCCGAGCTTGGCTATTCCGTTTCGGCGTTCCAGGTTATTCCGTATTTGTTCTATCCGTTTTTGCTGTTGATTAGCTCTTTGATTTTCATTTTCTTTATTCCTGAAAGACAAAAGAAAAACAATTAAATATTTTTTGATATTAAAAAACGAAAATACATTGAGATTTGGTATAAAACCTTTTTCTCAATGTATTTTTTTGATAAAATATTAAGTAAGATATAAAAAAGGAACAGTGCGGTATTATGCAAACCATTGACGAAGCTTTACAAAAATTAAATAAATCAGATTTCCGCAGACGTTTTCATTTAAGCCCCAAAGACAGGGAGTATATTGCCAAAAAAGGACTTGCCGCAATAGAAAAGGACGCCGCCTATTTTATTGAAACACGCCTGGCGCCTGCCCACCCGAAAAACGACGGCAAGCAGACACCGATGCGAGGACACCCTGTTTTTGTTGCACAGCACGCCACCGCCTGCTGCTGCCGAGGATGCCTGCAAAAATGGTACAAAGTTCCGAAAAATAAGAAGCTATCCTTGGTTCAGCACCAAAAA
>JAHZFN010000128.1:0-1298 GCA_019421315.1 Peptococcaceae bacterium
TGTATCTTCACGGTTGGGAAATTCATAATCCAAAATGTCAATTTGAATTTTTTTGCCGTCTTTTTCAATTTTAATCATAGCAATACCTCCGTCATTTATAATAAGTATATTTTTTTAAATCAAGTCAAACTGTCCTGCGAATTGTCCGCCCGAAGCATCTTTCAAACACACCCTGCGCACCAACCGTCATATCTGAATTATAGCATAAATTCGCTTGTTTTCGCTGATTATTTTTAATTATTTTTAATTATTTTTCCTAAAATTATTATTTGTATTATTTGCAATACAGTCTTGCCGCCGAATTGCCGAAAAACTCGTTATTGTTCGGTCGCCGCCGTCATATGCTGCCAAATTTCCGACTGCTCGTCGATATAGGGCTTCAGTTCATCATAGGACAAAAATATGGTTTTGGAACCGCTGCCGCAGGCAATATACAGCTTAACTCCGTCTTGCTCCAGCAAAAAGCCGATGTTGCGATCCAGCTTTTGGCTCAAAGCCGCCACAACGTCCTCGTTTATTGCGGAGGAAAATTCAACGGACTGTTTTTTATAAGCGCTGACCAGCAAATCCTTTAAATCCGTCCGCCAGTTGAAGTCCGCCTTAAACAAAGAACCTATGTTGTACATTTCGCCCGTGTTCACATCAAAACAAAGAGCCTCGTATTCCTCATCCTTTTCTTCGTCCGTCAAAACCGTTTTCTGCAAAACCGTCACCAAAGAACCGCAGACAGAATATTTATAGGAACCGACAACCATATAATTCACATCGCCGTTAGAATCTCTGTAAAGCTTGGCGTAATCGGACAAAGCGTTTTCCTGCAAACGCTTGCTTATGTCGGCAAACTCCGTTTGCAAAGAGCTGTTTTCCGAGTTTACCTGCGGATAAGTAATTTCCAGATAAACATCTGGCGCCTCCGTCAGGGAAGACATCTGGCATTTGCCGCCCAAAGCAAAATCCTGCCCGTAAGCTTCCAGCAAATTGCCGTTCAAATCGTAATATGTTACGCCGTTTACATCTTTAACGCAAATTCGGCTGCCGTAATAAAAAGCCGCATTGTTCGGTTTAGCAGTAACATTTTCCAATAAACCGTTTTCCGTTTGAATAAAGCGGGTTTCCGTTTCCGTTTCCACATTCAAACAGCCGCCGAACCAGTTATTGCTGCGGATAACGTTTTCCATAATCAGACTGCCGCTTTTGTCGTAAATAACTTTTTTGCCAACGGCGGAATCTCCGAACATATAATAGCCGTTACCGATATTTTTGGCATATTTATATTTGGCGGGAATAATAAAATCCCC
>JAHZFN010000128.1:1308-4887 GCA_019421315.1 Peptococcaceae bacterium
TCAATTAAGCCGTAACCGTTTTCGTTTTGCACCAAAGCAACGCCGTTGTTAAAAGCGTCCGCCCAAACGAACTGCTCGGCAATGGCAACACTGCCGTCCATATCCAAATAGCCGTATTTCTGATCAAGAGAGAAGATCAGGCGATTACTGCCCAAGCCCTGCATATCAACATTATCGGGCAGAGGCGTTTCCGTGCCGTCGGCACGTTTTACCAAAAGCATTTCATCGTCAAAATTCTGCACAATGGCATGAGTAAGACCGACATCCCCCGCCGACTTATACATAGGAGCGATAACAACCTTGCCCGTAGTGTCTATGTAACCCCAATGCTTCACGCCGTCGATGGTGCGGCTGAAAGAAATCAAACCGCCGTCCACATGACCGATACTGCCGTTATCAACGCCGAAAATCTTGCGACCCTTGTCATCATAAACACTCTGCGAGCTGCCGTCCGCCGCCACCCAAAGATTGTAAACCTTATCGTCCAGCTCCTTGACTTCGGGATACACGCACTCTATAACCTGCTGTCCTTTTTGGTTCACAGCTCCCCAAAGACCGTCTTGGCAAACCCAGGCGATATTGCCTCGGAAAAAAGAAGCCTTTTCGTATTTTGCCTCAACCACAACGTCACCGGCGGCGTTTTTATATCCCCAGGCATTGTTATCGTCGGCAAAAGGATACCAGCCAGTATCCGCCGCCACATCGCCGTTCACAGGTTTTATTTTATCCAAAGAAATAACATCGTTTGTCCAAAGCGCCAAAGCGCTGATACCAACCATCATAACAAAAGCAACGGCAAAGATGACGCCGGCAAAGGTTTTTTTTCTGATTTTCATTCTATTAACAAAGCCTCCCTGCGGGAACCCATTATTACAAAGCGATTCCCCATAGCGCTATCATACATTAATCATCAAACTATATAAGCAAATTGTTTATCATCTTATTATATCAGAAAACATACCGTCTTTACAATACTTTTTCATGAGTTGGCGGCTTGCATCGGCTCAATCTTGCAATTTATGCGGGGTTACATTGATAACGCCCTCATCCTTGGGTCGGAAAGAGGACAAATTCTCATCCGTCAGCAAACAACCTTTTTGTATAGAAAAGCTCCCGTACCTTTTGCGAATATCGTCAACAGTTCTTGCCAGGTGTTCCTTTTTATCCCGTTCCAAGGGAGAAGAAAAAAGGTCGCACTGCACAAAAACCTCGTCCTCCGTAACCAAATCGGCAACTGTAACCCCTAAAGCCCGCACGGGCCGCTGCCATTTGTAGCTTTTCAAAAACAAATCCATGGCGTTTTGCACAATTTCCGAAGACAGGCAGGTGGGAGAGCTTAACTTGCATTGGCGGCTGTAACCGTTAAAATTATTATCCCGCACCTGCATTCTGACCGTGGAACCGTACATACCGCATTCTCTGAGCCGCATGGCAACGCTTTCCGCCAAAACGGTAAAAATAATTTTAACCTCGTCGTTGTTCACCAAATCATGCGGCGCCGTTGTGCTGTTGCCGATGGATTTCAGAGGTTTCTTCTCGTCAAAAAGGCTTACCTCACTTCGGTCGTTGCCCAAAGCATAATCATGCAGAACGGCGCCCCACTTGCCAAGCATTTTTTCCAAAAGCCCCGAATCCGCCGCCGCCAAATCGCCGATAGTTTTGATACCGCATAAATTCAGCTTTTGCAGAGTGGATTTTCCCACATAAAGCAAATTTCCGACCGGCAGAGGATAAACCAGTCTCTTGTAATTATGCCTGCTAAAAACAGTTACGGCATCCGGTTTTTTGTAATCACTGCCCAACTTGGCAAAAATCTTGTTCCAGCTGACGCCGACCGAAACGGTTAATCCCAGTTCCTCTTTCATTCGTTTTCGTATATCATGGGCAATTTCTTCGCCGCTGCCGAAAAGCCCCTGCGAATTTGTAACATCAAGCCACCCTTCGTCAATGCCAAAAGGCTCGAAACGGTCGGTATACTGCAAATAGATGTCCCTCGCCAGCTTGGAATACTTGCTGTATCTATCAAAATGCGGCGGCACAACAACCAAATCCCTGCACTTCAAACGAGCCTCCCAGAGAGTTTCCCCCGTTTTAACGCCGTATTTTTTGGCAATTTGATTTTTTGCCAAAATAATGCCGTGGCGCAGCTCTTCATTGCCGCCCACCGCCATGGGAACTTTTTTCAGCTCAGGTCTGTCAATACATTCCACCGAAGCATAAAAAGCGTTCATATCGCTGTGCAAAATCACTCTGTCCAATTTTTTCACCCAATTTCTTTTTATAATAAAAAATTGTTTTACATATTTATTATCCGCAAAATTTTCAAACAAATACGCAAGCTGCGCTTTTAACGGCTTCCGCCAAATACGCAAACATTTGTTCGATTTTATATTTATATATTAGCACAATCTCCCTGCAAATGCAAGGGCGCCGGATCATCTTTTCGCCGACAAAATGCCTCATAATTTTTTCTGCATATACAAAAAATATTTTTATCATATTAATATACAAAAATAATCTCCATTATTTATATATGCTCGGTTGACAAAAATTTCAACGCTTGTTAAAATTAGCTTATACAAAATATAAAAAATTAATTTAAATTTATTCATTAACCAAAAACAAATAAACCAATCTTGAGTACAACCGCAAAATAATCAATTATTAATAAATATTATATTTTAGTAAAAAAATCAGTAAAAATTTTTCTTCAATAAACTTCTCCCAAAGGTGGTGAATTGTTTTGGTCAAAAGCATAAAAATGAAAGATATTGCCGCAGAATTAGACATTAGCGTAGTCAGCGTTTCCAAAGCTCTTAATAATAAAGAAGGCATCAGCATGGAACTGAGGGAAAAAATTCTGCAAACAGCAAATCGAATGGGCTACAAAACCAAAGAATCTTTTACCCCAAATCAAAACAGCTCAACCATAGGCATCATAATCGCCGACTATTTTTTAACGCCGGCACCGGCGTTTTATTGGAGCGCTTACGAAGAATTGGTGCGCACATTAAAAAACTGCGGCTATTACTCCATATTGGAAATAGCCAGCCCCAACACATCAAATTCGATTCCGTCATTTTACACAACAAAAAAAGTTGACGGTGTCATAGTTGTCGGATATGTGCCGCCGGCTTATCTGAAAAATTTGCAAAGATACAATATGCCGCTGATCATGCTTGATTTTTTCAACGAAAATGTCAAGGGTATTTCCGTTATGCCCGACAACAACATATCGACTTACAAAATGACCAATTACCTAATAGAGCAGGGACATACCAAAATCGGTTTTGTTGGCAATATTTTGGCATCAACCAATATCATGGACAGATATTTAGGTTATTATAAATCACTGTTAGAACACAGAATTCCGTTACGGGAGGATTGGGTAATCCCTGACCGCGGTGATGACATGAACATTTTTCATCAGTTCAACCTTCCGAAAGAAATGCCCACCGCATTTGTTTGCAACTGTGATCAAACAGCGTATTGGCTTGTAGATTATCTAACAGAAAAGGGATACAAAATTCCCGATGATATTTCAATAACAGGCTTTTACAACTATTCTTACGCAACCAT
>JAHZFN010000129.1 GCA_019421315.1 Peptococcaceae bacterium
CTGTTTAACGCCGTCCACCGTTTTAAACAGCACTCTGGGGGTGCTGACTTGGAATTCATAGCCCTCACGGCGCATTGTTTCGATCAAAATGGAAAGGTGCATTTCGCCCCTGCCCATTACATGGAAAGCTTCTGTGGTATCCGTATCTTCAACCTTTAAGGAAACGTCCTTTAACAATTCTCTGTACAAACGGTCGCGCAGCTGGCGGCTGGTAACATATTTGCCCTCTTTGCCCGCAAAGGGACTGTCGTTGACGGAAAAGGTCATTTCAACCGTGGGTTCGGAAATTTTCACAAAAGGAATGGGGTCGATGGCGTCCACCCGGCAAATAGTGTTGCCGATGGTAACGCCCTCCAAACCTGAAAAAGCCACAATATCGCCAACCTTGGCGTTTTTAACGGGAACTCTTTTCAGACCGTCAAACTGGAAAACCGCCGAGACTCTGGCTTTTTTGTTCAAATCCACATCGTGATAGTCGCACATCTGAACATCCTGACCTTCGTTCAGCTCGCCTCTTTCGATGCGGCCGATGGCAATTCTGCCCACATAATCGTTATAGTCAATGGAGGAAACCAGAATTTGCAACGGTCCGTTTTCGTCGCCCCGGGGCGCAGGAATGTGCTTCAAAATAGCCTCGAAAAGCGGGGTCATATCCTTGCCTGGAACGCTCAAATCGTCTGTTGCAATGCCCGTTCTGGCGGAACAGTATATGAAAGGGCTGTCCAGCTGTTCTTCGTTGGCGTCCAGCTCCATCAAAAGCTCCAAAACCTCGTCTTCGATTTCTTCGGTTCTGGCGTCGGGGCGGTCAATTTTGTTGACTGCCACAATTACTTTAAGGTTCAGTTCCAATGCTTTTTGCAAAACGAAACGGGTCTGAGGCATGGGACCTTCAAAAGCGTCCACCAACAGCAAAACGCCATTTACCATCTTCAAAACACGTTCCACCTCACCGCCGAAATCGGCGTGCCCCGGCGTATCCACAATGTTGATTTTGGTATTTTTATATCGGGCGCTGGTGTTTTTTGCCAAAATGGTAATGCCGCGCTCTCTTTCCAAATCGTTGGAGTCCATTACTCTGTCCTGCACCACTTGATTATCACGAAAAGTGTCGCTTTGCTTCAACAGCTGATCTACCAGAGTTGTTTTGCCATGGTCAACGTGGGCAATGATGGCAATGTTTCTTAAATCTTCTCGAATCAATTTTTTGTTTCCTCCTAAATAATCCATGAGTAATTCCTGAACCTTTTAATTATACCTCATATCAAAAAAAAAAGCAACGCAAAAAAGAAAAAAATTGCCTGTTAAAATACGGAAATTCCCAAGCAACCGGCCTAAAAGAAAACCACCCGCCAAGCTTCGGCAAAAATGCCCGCCAAATCGGCATCAAAAAATTTGACTTTGCAGCCGAAATGTTATAAAATCTATATTGTAAAAAAGATACGTGATATGCTTTTGTCTGCGTAGCTCAGTTGGATAGAGCACACGCCTCCTAAGGTTACGTTACAACAGCCACCTTGGAAAAACTTCATATAGGATTACAGTTCGAATTTCTTCGGGCTTAGTCATAAAACCAGCCATGTCTCAGTAGCTCAGTTGGATAGAGCACACGCCTCCTAAGGTTGTGCTCTACC
>JAHZFN010000130.1:0-4360 GCA_019421315.1 Peptococcaceae bacterium
CCGAATTTTTGAATTCTGTATTTGATATGCTCCGATTGCATTTGCAGATATTTGTCGTTGTCAAAACCGATTTTGTTCATTATAATCACCTCTCAAAAGCAATATTTTGCAAAAAAACTTTCTCAATTTATTTTATTTAATTTATTATGTTTAATAAAAAAAATCATTTAATAATTATATCAAATATTGCCATATAATTCAAGAAAACAAGGGAAAATACAGTCGAATTTTTTTGGACAAGCACCAATTTGGGGTGATTTTAATAGATTATAATATAAATTAATACTCCGAGAGAGAAACAGGAGGTTATATATATGTCCAAAAGATGTTCTAAACACCGTCCCTTTTACTATGACTGCGAATGCGGCGCCAATGTGGATGTGTTGGAGATGATTAAAAACGCCATGAAGGATGAAAAGAAAGCTCAGAAATTTTACCGTTACATGATGGATAAGAGCCAGTGTGAATCTGACAAAGAGATGTTTAGAGAAATCCGTAACGATGAAAAGAAGCATTATCGTTTGCTGCAGGAAATTTATCGGGATTTAACTTGTGAATGTTACTGTGTCGGTGATGTTGATGTCAAAAGACCGAAAGGCTTTTGCCGGGCCATGAAAGCTGCAATCTGCGATGAAATGCAGGCAATTTCCGATTATGAAAATTTGGCATATTATCTTTGCGATATGCGCCACAGAGAAATTATCTGCTCAATCATCGGGGACGAAAGATGCCATGCGCAAAAAATTGCGGCGCTTTATCAGTATGCGCAGGAATGTGCCTGCAAGTGCAATCAAATGAACCGTGGCTGTAACTGTGGCTGCGGCAGCAATAACAGCGGCAGCAGCTGCGGCTGCGGCAGTCAGAATTTTTTCGGCTGCTGTGACGACGGCGAATAAATAATAATAAAATCTGAAAAAAATATAAAAAGCCGAAAAATTTTGCCATGCGTTAGATTATGCAGGTTTTGTTCCGTTTGATTTTCTTAAAAATAGTTTTAAATAAAAAGGCTCACTTTTGAAAGCGTGATTTTTGGTTTGAACGATAAATTCGCACAAACCGAAGCCTTGAGTTCGCAGAATTGATAAAATTCTGCGAACTTTTCTTTTTTTTTGGGGGAGAGCATATGCAAAATAAGCCGCATAAGCTTAAATATGATGAATATGTTTAATAAAAATGTTAAATGGCAACTAAAGATATGATAAACATATGGTTAATTTGTATTTTGGGTGAAATAACGAGGCTCAGCTCATTGATTTCTTGAAATTTCTTGAAAAATTTTTTGAGTATGATATAATGTAATAGACTTAGATAGCATAGGTTTGTTGGAGGTGCGGTATAATTGAGAGATAAGATTTTTTTGATGCTGTCGGAAGCTGAGTCATATTTATCGGGAGAGGAAATAAGCCGCCGTTTGGGTGTTTCGCGGGCGGCGGTTTGGAAACATATTAAAATTTTGCAGGAGGAAGGCTGTAATATAGAAGCCGTTACCAAAAAAGGGTACAAGCTCAATGCGGGCGGCTTACATATGGCAGAACAATCGCCTTATTTGAAAACCAAGTGGCTGGGGCAGAAACAAAAATATTTTGCCGTAACGGAAAGCACTAATTTGGAAGCCAAGGCGGCGGGAGAAAACGGCGAACCAAACGGCTTTGTGGCTTTTGCCGACCGCCAGCTGGGCGGCAAGGGCAGGTTGGGCAGACCGTGGAGCAGTCCTGCGGGGCAGGGAATTTGGTTTTCATTGCTGCTGCGCCCCAATTTGGCGCCGGCTGTGGCGCCGCAGCTGACTTTGGCAACGGCAGTTGGCGTTGCCGACGGTTTGCGGAAGCTGGGTTTTCAGGCTGGCATTAAATGGCCCAACGATATATTTATCGATGGCCGAAAGGTTTGTGGCATTTTGACGGAAATGGATGCCGACATGGATAAAATAAACTATGTTGTGGTTGGGATCGGTGTCAACGTTTTAAATCCCGAATTTCCCAAGGAATTGAAAAAAGTTGCAACCTCGCTGAAAATTGAAGCCGATAAGGCGAAAATCGTCTGTCCGCCCAGGAATGTTGTGGCAGCTGAGCTTTTGAACTCTTTGGAAGATGCCTATGAACTGCTTTACCAAGAAGGATTTAAGCCTATTCGTGAGCAATGGCTGAAAAACAACATCACAGTCGGTCAAAAGGTTAAGGTTACAACAGTAACTGACGAAACATTCGGCCGTGCCAAATCCATGAGCGATGAGGGCTATTTGATTATCGAAACGGCTGACGGCGAAGAAAAAACCGTGGTTTACGGCGACGTAACCTTCCCCGACAAATACAAAAACAATTAATATTAAGATTAAAAAATCAAAGTTAAATAAGAATTTGATTTTGCTAAACAGATTATAAACAAAATTATTTGATAAAATTATTTATTGAGAATGGAGAGATTAAACAATGCTTTTGGCTGTTGATATCGGCAATACTCACACCGTGATCGGTTTGTTCAGAGATACTGAAATGTGGGACAGCTGGCGGATTGCCAGCGACCCTATGAAAACGGAGGACGAATATGCCATTTTGATAAGCAATCTTTTGGCAACGGAGGGACACGGTATGCGTGAAATCAAAGCGTTGGTTCTTTCCTCCACGGTGCCGTCCCTGACGGATGTTTGGCATCAGCTTACCCATAAATATTTTGACATTGAACCGTTGATTGTCAATGCTGATTCCAAAATAGATATGCCTTTGCTGGTGGATAACCCCAAAATGGTGGGGGCGGATCGCATTGTCAACAGCGTTGCCGCTATCCGCAAATACGGCGTTAATTTGATAGTTGTAGATTTGGGAACGGCAACAACCTTTGACTGCATTTCCGCAGACGGCGCATATATCGGCGGCGTCATTGCGCCCGGAGTTGCGGTTTCTGCCGAAGCCTTGGCACAGAAAGCGGCAAAGCTGCCCGATGTGCAGTTTGTGGTTCCCGAAAAGGTGCTTTCTCCCAACACCATCGGCGCTTTGCAGTCAGGCATTATTTACGGCTTTGCAGGTCAAATTGATGGTATTGTTAAGCGTTTGAGAGCGGAAATGGGCGGCGACGTTAAGGTTATTGCCACAGGCGGCTTGGCGGAAAAAATCGCCTCAGTCTGCGAAACTGTTGACGAAATTGATACGACCCTTACACTGCGCGGCTTGAATTTGATTTTCCGCAAAAGCATAGGCAAGGCGTAACAGAAAAAAACAAAGTCCTCACTTTGGTCATGTTATCATGCCGGGATATTGAGGACTTTTTATTTTGCTTTGGTAAAACGGTCGCATGAAAATTCATAGCAAAATAAATAATAAAATTAACATAAAACGAGAGGATTGCGAGAGGATTAATGGGGAACAAGAGCGAAACAATAGCGGCGATGTTGAAAGAAAACCCCGTGGTAACGGCGCCGATGGCGGGCATTACCGACCGTGCTTACCGTGAGATACTGCACGGTATGAGGGCAGGCTTGTGCTTTTGCGAAATGGTCAGTGACAAAGGTCTTAATTACGGTGACAAAAAAACCGACGCTTTGTTTAATATCAACGGTGAAGAACCGTGGGTCGGGGCACAGCTTTGCGGTTCGGAACCGGAATCTATGGCAAGAGCCGCTGTTATTATCGAAAAAAAAGGCAAAGAAGCAGGCAATTTAGCCGTTATAGATATTAATATGGGTTGTCCCGTCAAAAAGGTAGTGAGCAACGGCGAAGGGTCACGGCTTATGCAGACGCCGGATATTGCCGTGGAAATTATTAAACAGGTGAAGGCTGCAGTCGCTTTGCCCGTAACCGCCAAAATGCGTTTGGGCTGGGACGACGACAGCAAAAATGTTTTGCATCTGGCGGCGGCTCTGGAGGAGGGGGGCGTCGATGCGGTTACCATACACGGCAGAACCAGACAGCAGTTTTACAGCGGCACGGCAGACTGGACATTGATTGCCGAAGCCAAACGGCTTTTGTCGGTGCCTGTTATTGGCAACGGCGATATATTCAACGGCGAAACGGCTGTGGAAAAAATGGCGGCAAGCGGCTGCGACGGTATTATGCTGGGCAGGGGCATGATCGGCAACCCTTGGCTAGTTCGTGATGCGGTGAGAGCGGTTAGAGGCCTGGGACCTTTGCCGCCGCCCGATATTACGGAAAAAATCGCCATGGCTGTGCGGCATTTAAAACGGGCGGCAGAGGTTTACGGCGAATATATCGGGGTGCGCAGTATGCGCAGTCATTTGCCTTGGTACATCAAAGGTCAGCGGGGAGCCGCTGCTATGCGCAACCAAATCAATCAGTTGGAAAAGGTGTCGGAAATCGAAGCCCTGCTTTGGCAGTATGCCGACGATTTAAAAAACGGCAGAATATAAAAA
>JAHZFN010000130.1:4370-5042 GCA_019421315.1 Peptococcaceae bacterium
AAACGAAACGCCGCTGCGGCAAAAAGCAGCGGCGTTTTTGCTTTGCGGCATAAAAATATAAACGATAAAAATATAAACGATAAAAATATAAACGGAAAAACGCTAAAATTCGGTTATGACGGCAGGCAGAATTAATATAATTTATTAAAAGGCTGATTTAAGGGGTTGTTGTATGATGACGGCAAAGATGACGGTACAAAATGAAAGAACGGCTAAAATTGCTTTAATCGATTTTTATAATAAAGAAGAAAAAAACTTTTGGCGGAAAGCGTTTTTTAATATAGCCGTGAAGTGGCGTAATGTGGGCAGTGTGCGGGAATATGATGTGCTGTACTGCGAAATTCCCTGGTCGGAAAAGGAATTTGTCGAATTTACTTTGGAAAAGCAGCGGCAGATTTTGCAAAGAATTTTGCAAAACGGCAAAAAGCAGGGCTGTGTTACGGCGGGTCTGCCTATGAAATGGCGGATTGTGATTGCGGACAGCAATATTTTGGAAATACCTGCCGCCAAAGAGCTGTCTTTGCAAAAGGCAATTTATGATTTGGCAGCGGCGGCGCACGGGCTTAGGGGCAGGCGTATTGCGGTTTTCGGGGTGGAGGATAGGTTTGCCAAATTCGCCGCCGACAGCCTTTTGGCGGCAGGCGCAGAAATTATGCTGAACGGCAGAAAGGC
>JAHZFN010000130.1:5052-6627 GCA_019421315.1 Peptococcaceae bacterium
AAGCCTGGGGGAATGGTCTTATCGGAATACTGGTTTAGCGGTGCCTGTATGCCGGACCGAAAAGGCAGGGGAGACCGCCGATGCCGTGTTATCGTTAAATGGGGTATCCGTTAAAAAATACGAAAAGCAAACTGTGGTTTGCGGCGACGTTCCCGTTAAAGTGAACGGTTTTTGGCAGGAACCTTTTGGCGACGGCAAATTCAAGTGTGGTTTGGCAGTGACTTTGGCGGCGGCAGGCGGCGAAATTGCAGATATTTACCGAGAAAGCGGCGAATTTGAAAAATCGGCTGATTGCAGCGCCGTTTGATGTTTGAAGCGGCTTGTTATGGGATTTGCTATAAAGGTTAAACGCTTGACAAAGCGGGATATTGGGAAGTATAATATAAAAAGGTATCGGCATTTTCAGCATTTTGATAAGCACCTGTAAAATAGGTGCTTATTTATGCTGTGTCAAAGCTGATTGTGATTTTTGACAGACAGATTTAAGCTATGCTGTAAATAGATTATTATGATTTGGAGGAGTTTATTATGGCAGAAAAAGAAGTACTTGTCACTAAGGAAGGTCTGGAACAGCTGGAAGCGGAGCTGGATAATTATAAAAATGTCAAACGACGTGAGGTTGCGGAAAGAATTAAAATTGCCATCAGCTACGGCGACCTCAGTGAAAACTCTGAATATGAAGAAGCCAAAAACGAACAGGCGATGATCGAAGGTAAAATTTTGGAATTGGAAGCCAAGATCAGAAATGCCACGGTTATCGATATGGGAGGCTCCAACAAACAGGTTGTTACGGTCGGTTCCACTGTTGTTCTTTTGAACGTCAACCGAGATATAGAAATGGAATATACCATTGTTGGTTCCACCGAAGCCAACCCTGATGAATTCAGAATTTCCAACGAATGTCCTGTGGGACAGGCAATCCTCGGTCATAAAAAGGACGAAACGGTTGACGTTGAGGTTCCCAAAGGCATTATGCAGTATAAAATTTTGGATATTAAATAATTAAAATTAATTAAAATTTAGCAAGAAGCGGCTTGAACGCCGTGAAAACAACGGTTAGATCAATCAGTTAATTTGAAGAAATTTAAATATAGGAGTGGAAAAAGTGGCAAAATTTAAGAAACCTGAAAATATAGAATTGACACCGGAACAGGAGCTGGAACAGCTTAATGAACAGCTGCGTTTTCGCAGAGAAAAAATGCAAACTCTGCGGGAAAAAGGCATTGATCCTTTCGGTCATGCTTTCAAAACAACTCATATGTCCCGGGAAATTTTGGATAATTTTGAAGATCTGGAAGGCAAAGAGGTTATTGTTGCCGGTCGTGTTATGAGTATGCGCGGTCACGGCAAGGTTTCCTTTATCGACCTGCGTGATTTTCAGGGCAAAATTCAGCTTTATGTTAAAATTGACGTGGTAGGCGAAGAAAATTTCGATTTGCTGAAACAAATGGATATCGGTGATATTATCGGCGTTCGCGGTGAAGTTTTCAAAACCCAAAGAGGGGAAATTTCCGTCAAAGCCGAAGAACTGACTTTCCTTTCCAAGAGCCTGCATCCGCTACCGGAAAAATTCCA
>JAHZFN010000130.1:6637-7363 GCA_019421315.1 Peptococcaceae bacterium
ACGTGGAAATGAGATAACGCCAGAGATACGTTGATTTGATTGTTAACCCTGAAGTTAAACAAACCTTTATTAACCGCAGCAAAATCATTGCCGCAGTGCGTGAATTTTTGAACGGCAGAGGATTTTTGGAAGTTGAAACTCCGACTATGCACGCTATTGCAGGCGGCGCCGCCGCCCGTCCTTTCATCACGCACCACAATGCGCTGGACATTGACCTTTATATGCGAATTGCTTTGGAACTGCATTTGAAACGATTGATTGTCGGTGGTATGGACAAGGTTTATGAAATCGGTCGTGTTTACCGCAACGAAGGTATCGACATGAAACATAATCCTGAATTTACTTTGATGGAATTGTACGAAGCATATTCCGATTTTGAAGGCATGATGGAAATTACCGAACAACTGGTGGAATTTGTCTGCAAAAAAATCCACGGCACAACGGAAATTGTTTACCAAGGCAAAGCTATTGATTTGAAAGCGCCTTGGAAACGCCTGACAATGATTGAGGCTGTTAAAGAATACAGCGGCGTTGATTTCAATGAATTGGATGACGCAAGCGCTATGGCTGCCGCCAAAGAACGCAATTTGGAGGTTGAAGATTACTTTACCAAAGGTCAAATTCTCAATGTTTTCTTTGACGCATATGTAGAAGAAAACTTGATTCAGCCTACATTTATTTACGATTATCCAATCGAAATTTCGCCTTTGGCAAAACGCCGTCCCG
>JAHZFN010000013.1 GCA_019421315.1 Peptococcaceae bacterium
TGCCATGAGCGGCGGCAACGGTGAATTGATTGCCAAATCCTTTGACGCTTTAAAAAATGACGGCGTTTACACGGTACCTGCGGAAGTTAAAGCCAAATGGGATAAAATTATCAGCGGCGGTTATGCCAAAGAAGAAGATGTTAAGGCTACAATCGGCAGAGTGTTCAACGAAAATAATTACACTCTCGATCCTCATACGGCAGTTGCTGTCAAGGTTTACGAAGACTATGCGGCTGCCAACCACGACGAACATCCCGTTGTTGTTGTTTCCACAGCCAGCCCCTTTAAATTTGGCAGAGCTGTTCTGGAAGCAATTACAGGCGAAGCAATCAACATTGATTCGGAAAGCGAGGTTTTGGCAAAATTGGCTGAGGTCTCCGGCAACGAAATTCATTTCGCTTTGAAAGATGTTGAATCCCGTCCCATTTTGCACAATACTGTGGTGGAAGTGGATGAAATGCCGAGTATTGTTGCAGAAATTTTGCAGGTTTAATTTATTTATTATTTAAATAATTAAGTTATAAAATTTTAGTTAATATTTATATATTCTAAAGCAGCTGCAGTAATTTTCCGCAGCTGCTTTTGTGTTTATCACTAATATGAAAAATTATGGAAAATTTATTTATGAACAATTTATTGAAGTCAGTTTTTTTCGCGGAAAAGCAGGGATATCTTTCGGTATCATATAAGCTATAAAAAAAGCATAAAGAAATGAGATAAAAATCTCATTTCTTTATGCTTTTTTATATTATTAATTGGGATGTTTGTTTTTAATTTATTCTGCGGCTTGTTCTGCCAGGGAGCGTTTTTTCGTAACCACAATTTTTTCTTCGTAGCATTCAAATATATCTTTAATGTGTCCAGTATCGGGTTTTGGCGTAATGACGCTGACAATGGGAACCAGGATTAAGCTGCCAAGCATGGCGATGGCACCTGCAACGATGGAAGATCCGAACAATGGAACGAAGATATTCAAAACCGTAATGCCCACACCGAAGATAAAGCTGATCCAAACGGCGGCTTTGGTAACTCGTTTCCAGTATAAACCGTACATGAAAGGAGCCAAAAAAGCGCCTGCCAAAGCGCCCCAGGAAATACCCATAAGCTGCGCAATGAAAGTAGGGGGATTAAGAGCCAAAATAACGGAGAGAACGATGAAAAAGATGATAAAGCCTCTCATGCAAAGCATTTTTTTGTTTTCACTCATATTTTTAACAACTGCGCCGTTGATAAAGTCCAGAGTTAAGGTTGAGCTGGAAGTCAAAACCAAGGACGCCAAGGTAGACATGGAAGCGGAAAGTACCAAAACGATTACAATGCCGATAATGATATCGGGTGTTTTGGAGAGCATGAAAGGAATGATACCGTCGTAAATCACAGAACCGTCGGCGTTATGAATGGCGGGATTATCGAAAAGTCTGGCAAAACCGCCCAGGAAGTAACAGCCTCCGGAAATGACAACGGCAAACAATGTGGAAATGACAGTACCTGTTTTGATGGCTTTTTCGTCTTTGATGGCGTAGAATTTGTGAACCATTTGTGGCAAACCCCAAGTACCCAAAGAGGTGAGGATGATTACCCAAAGCAAATTCAGAGGATCTGATCCAAAAAAAGATATAAAAGCGCCTTGCTGACCCATGGTTGCGGCGGCGTCGCTTTCCACCATGGAAAGCTGGTTCAGTGCTGACATAAAGCC
>JAHZFN010000131.1 GCA_019421315.1 Peptococcaceae bacterium
TGTTACCGCTTCCTGAACCGTGTTTGGAAACTGGTGACTTCTATTCATGCAGCAAATTATCCCGAAAAAGCAATCAACGGTGACGATAAAGAACTGCGCCGTGTAACTCATACCACATTGAAAAAAGTTACCGATGACATCGGTAAACGCTTTAACTTCAATACAGCCATCAGTGCCATGATGGAAATGGTCAACGCTATGCTGGCATACCGTGAAAAAGCAGGCGAAAACGCCAACGGTGCCGTTTTGAACGATGCCGCCGAAAAACTGGTATTGATGCTCTCTCCATTTGCACCTCATATTGCGGAAGAACTCTGGGAAGTTCTGGGTCATACAGAAAGCCTTTACGGTTACAGCTGGCCCGAATATGTGGAAGAATATATGGTCAAAGATGAAGTTGAAATCGTTGTTCAAATCAACGGTAAAGTTAAAGGCAAGATGGTAATTGCCAACGGTCTTGCCAACGACCGGGTTAAGGAATTGGTTGAAGCCAACGAAAATTATGATAAATGGGTTGGCGGCAAAAACGTCGTTAAATTCATCGTTGTTCCCAACAAACTGGCAAATATTGTTGTTAAATAGTTTTTGTTAAATAATAATTAAATAATTTTTGCCGATATAATAAAGAGCCTCATGCGTAAGCATGAGGCTCTTGCTGTTTCTGCATAATTGGATATAATTGACAAAATATGATTATTCGGTTAGAATAAAGGCAGGTACTGCGTACAGCGTAGGCGGTTAGCCCTCTGCGGAGGGAATGTAACCCTCCGATAACATAGAAATCCCCCTTTGCCCACAAGGTATTTGGTGAGAAATAATGTTGAAAGAGGGTGATAGTAATGATTACATACGGTGCATTATTCACACTGTTTCTGGTAATTGTTGCGGTTGCCGATCTTTTTTATAATATCGGTAAAAGAAAATAGCCGCCCGAGTGTCCAATTCAGCGGCTAAATTCGTTTAGTTATGATTGGGGCTAACCGCTTATGCGCAGCACCCTT
>JAHZFN010000132.1 GCA_019421315.1 Peptococcaceae bacterium
CCACTGTTGTTGTGGCGGCCTGCGCCGTTGCCGCAAAAGCCAAGCAAGCCAAACCCAAGGAAAGCACAACTGCCGCCAAAGCGGTTTTATGCAAAAGGGATCTTTTTTGCAAAACGGTATTCATTTTTTTCCTCCTTAAATATATTTCTTTTTCATAATTCATAAATTTTCATAATTTGCCGTACCTTTTAATTATCACCAATTCAAAGCCCAATCGGCAAATGTTTTTGAGTTTTCCCGAAAAAGTTTCTTATCCAAAAAATTTTTCTTAATAATAACGTTATTCCTCTGCCTTGGGCGGGGGAAAAATTTTTTGTGCGGAATTTCGGGCAGGGCATTTTTTCTTAATCATGTTAGTTCAAACTAACAAAATCATAAAAAAAACGGCTCCCAAACTCAAAAAAGTTCAGAACCGAGTTAGCCCGCATGGGCAAAAGCAAACAAGCGCAAAACAAAACGCTCTTTTGCACCCAAGCCTATAAATTTTTTAACCAAACAAAAAAAGAATAAATTTAAGAACAGCGTTATTATATCATCTCCCAAAAAAATTGTCAACAGTTTTTAGAAACGTAAAATAATTTCAAAATAAAATTTTCGGCGTTTGCCGCAGTTTTTTATTTATCGAGTTATCAATATAGATAAAAAAGCAAAAAAGCCTTTTCTTAGCGAAAAGGCTTTTGTAACAAATTTTTAATTATTATTTATCTTCGGCGGCAAGTTTTTTTGCCAAAACATCTTTGATGATGGCAACTGCGCCGTCCGTGCCGACGCCGGAGCAGTTAATGCAAAGATCGTAATTATCGGCACTGGCCCATTCGTCGCCGAAGTGCAAATCGGCATAGGTGGCTCTTTCCTTATCAACTTTTTTCATCTTGGAAGCGGCGGCTTTTTCGCTGAGACCGTCTCTTTCCATGATTTTTTTCAGGCGGTCTTCATAGTTTGCCGTGATGAAAACACGCAGAACGTGGGGTTTTTCTTTCAGGATAGAGCTGGCATAACGGCCGACGATAACGCAGGATTCTTTTTCCGCAACAGCGTTTACCGCCTCGGACAGAGCCTTGTTCGCCATATCGCCTGTAACACAGCCGCCGTCAGGAGAGAGCAGCAACGCCTGGGGATTGATTGCCAAAGCGTACCAGAATTTGTTGGTGGGAACATCTACCAGGGAATTTCTGATGAAATCCTTGCAAAGACCGCTTTCTTCCGCCGCCATCGAGAGCAGTTCCTTGTTGTAATATTTAACGCCAAGCGCCTCTGCCAAGCGTCTGCCGATTTCACGGCCGCCGCTGCCGTATTGTCTGCTGATTGTGATTACATATTTTTCAGTCATAATTCAACGCTCCTTTCGGAATGGAAAAGCTTTTGGCAAACGCCCTGCTTTGCGGCAGGTTTCGGACAAAATTCTTTAAACAAAATCTGCTGATTTTTTCACGCCGCCGCCCAAGGGAATATTTGCCCTTTTCCGCCTTTAATAAATTTTAAAATATCAAATTTTAATAATTTTTTTAATAACTTTGATATTTATAATTATTTATGTTTTGCTCATATATCGGCATGTATCCGCACTGCATATACTTGTCGCCCGTTGGCGGATACTTGCGGCTGCTCTGCCGCTCCTTTACCGATATTACTTTTTTTGATATTTTAATTATTCGATAAAATTCAGCAAAACCCTGCCTTTGACGATAATTTTTGTTTTTTTCCGAAGCATTTTTTTTGAAAAACGAGATTAAAATCCAAACTCGATTTTGCCCATGCAATTTCAAAGCGGGCTTGACCTTTTATGCAGAGGCTATTCATCGGAACGCTTGTCGAAAAGCCAGGAATTTTTGCTGAAATGCCCGGCAACCTCCGCCGTTTCGTAAATGGTAACAAAGGCGTGGGGGTCAACGTCCCGCACGATGTTTTTCAGCCGTGCCACCTCCACAACGTTGACAACGCAGAACAAAACGTCAGTTTTATGGCCGCTGTACAGCCCCGTTCCCGGCATCATGGTAACGCCCCTGTTCAAAAAATCCATCAGCTTGTCGCCGATTTCTTCGCCGTGGGAGGTAACGATGAACGCCGTCCTTTTGCGGCTCAGACCGTCGATGACCATATCCATCACACGCCCCGCCACAAAAATCAAAATCAGGGTATAAAGACCCTTTTCCAAGCCGAAAATCATGGTGGAGCAAAAAACAATCAGCAGGTTTATGCAGGTGGAAATTGTGCTGACGGAAAGCCCCAGCTTTTTTTTCAGAGTCATGGAAACCAGATGTATGCCGCTGCTGCCGCTGCCGCCCCGCAAAACCAAGCCGTCACCGCAGCCGATCATGACGCCGCCGAAAATTGCCGCCAACAGAGAATCGTTGTTGTAAATCACAACGCCCTCGAAAAGACTCAATATGATAACCTGCAAGAAAATGGAGCAGGCGGTCAGCAGAACGAACTTTTTACGAAGATTGCACCAGCCGACAACCAGCATCGGCAGATTAAAAATGAGAATCGCCAGCGAAAAGCTGATGAAGGGCAGATAATGATTGAGAATGCCCGCCAAACCGTAGGCGCCGCCCGAAAAGAAGCCGTTGGCGGCAACAAAGCCCTGAAAACCGAAAGCCGTGATAAAATTGCCCATCAGAACCATTATAATATGGCTGAAATTCAAAAACTTTTTCTGCCGCCTGTGTTCGGGCGTGTAGGACGCCATTTTTTCCTTGTATTCGCTTCTTGCCTGCTTGGCGGCTTTGACGACGCTGTTTTTATTGTTTTTTACCGCATTTTCGCCTTTTCCGCCGCCGCTTTGCGGCTCGGTTTTCGCTGTTTCAAGCGGGGTATGCAACGCCGCCGCTGTCTTATCGGCGGCGTTATCTTGTATATTATTTTTTGCGGTATCCGCCGCTTTTTCCGTAGAATTTGCCGAATTTTTATTCTGTACGGTATTTTCCGTCATTTTTTCAAAGCTCCTTTCACAAAACTCAAAAACATCTCAATTTTATTATCTGCGGCAGATAATTATTATATGCCGCCCGCTGCCACTGCCGAGAAAGCCTTTTATATGTTTTTCGGATAGTTTTTTCGTTTATTATTTATTTTTGTTTATTTTTTCGGTGATAATTGATATAATTAATTATAGAAGAAAATATTTTCCGATTGTTCAATTTGTTCACTGCCAACCGTTTTTCTGTTTCGGCGGCAGACTTGGGAATTTTCGAAAAACCTGCGGGAACCGATGGGCATTGCCCCAACTTCATTCCCAATTAAATTGTATAACATAAACATGAAAAATAACAGTATTTTTGCTGAAAATAAGCTAATTTTTTCAGGCTTTGTTTTCGGCAATATTTTATTAAATAACGGCTTTGGTTTCCGTTTGATTTCTGGAGGTAAAAATGTTCCCTTTGGCGCATAATTTTTTGGCGGAAAAAATTCTGGAAAGTCCCCGCTGCAAACTGCAAAAACCCCTGACTCCTTTTCAGAAAAATCTGATGATGGTGGGTTCCGTTTTGCCCGATTTGGTTGCGGGCATGGGCATGGAGCGCAACTTTGGGCATTTGATGGGCAGGGAGCTTTACGCTTTTTGCGGAGAAATGAACCCTGCGGCTCTGCCTTTGGCTTTGGGAGTTTGGCTGCACGGCGCCGACCCCTGCGGTTTTGATTATTACGCCGACGAGCATTGGGGGGACGGCAAAGGCTGGTGTTTTCAAAAATGCGTGCCGTATATCGACGATGTTGTTGCCGCCTGCAACCTGCCCGCCGAATGGGGACTTTGGAAAGCTCACAATTTTGTCGAAATGGCGGCGGAAATCCAATGCGACAAAAAATGCCCCGAACTGGGGCGGCGGCTTTTGGCGGCCGTTGCCGACGAAGATGTTATCAAGCTGACGGCGGATGTTTTGGCGGATTTTGCGGGAGCCGACCGCAGCCGTGTACGCTCCGTTTTGCAGATGACCGACGAGATGTTTTCCATCAAAACGGTAACGGCGGAGGATTTGGGCGAAAAATACGCAATGCAGTTAATCCGCCGCCATGAAATTTACGGCGCCGACGCCAAAAAAGCGGCGGACGTTATCCTGCACATCGAAAGCGATTTAAAAGACGAATTTTGGCTTTGGTATCAGCAGACAGAGGATTTGATTTGGCAAAACATCAGCCGAGAGGCCACTTTTTTGACCAATCCCGACAGTATCCAAAAATAATTTAAAATATAAAAAAATCAAAATATTTGCGGAAAAGAGGTGTTTTCCATGGCGAAAACCGAAACATCAAACAAAACAGGTTCAAAAGAACGGGATACACTGC
>JAHZFN010000133.1 GCA_019421315.1 Peptococcaceae bacterium
TGCAAAATATACCGTAACCTTTATGAACGGTGAGCAGACTTTGGCGGCAAAAACAGTTTACTCTGGCAATACAGTGGAAAAAATTGCCGACCCTGTTAAAGACGGCTATAAATTCAAAGGCTGGTATACTGACAAAAAATGTACCAAAGCTTATGATTTTAATTCCCGTATCGGTGCAGATACTGTGCTTTATGCAGGCTGGCAGGCAGTTGTGTCTTATTCCGATATTAACGGTCATTGGGCAGAAAAGGATATTTTGTTTGTGACGGAAAAAGGGATTATGAACGGTGTTTCCGATGCATTGTTTGCGCCTGATGACAATACAACCAGAGCCATGGTGGCAACAGTCCTTTGGCGTTTGGCAGGCGAACCTGCTGTTTCCGGCAATTTGCCTTTTGATGATGTTGCGGCAGACAGCTGGTATGAAAAAGCTGTTCTTTGGGCAAATACCAACGGCATTATTAAAGGCACATCTGCAGCAACCTTTGACCCCGAAGCCAAAATTACCAGAGAAGATTTGGCTGTTATGCTGTATCGATATGCACAAACCAAAGGCTTGGGATTTACGGGTAACTGGATGTTTAATTTGGAATATGCCGATGCGGCAAATATTTCCGAATATGCCTATGAAGCTGTTGCCTGGTGCAGTATGCACGGTATTCTTTCCGGCAAAGAAAGCAATATGATTGACCCGCAGGGCAATGCAACCCGTGCCGAAATTGCGGCTGTTTTGGCAAGATACTGCGAAGAAATTGTTAAATAAGCTGTTTATTTGAATATATAAAATCTTGAGGAATTTAATCCGAAAAGGCAAGTGTACGCTTGCCTTTTCGGTGTTATTCAGTAATTATTTGAATTGTGATAATTTTGTTTGTGATTTTTGATTTGATTTGCTTTGTAAATTAGATGCCTGCTAAAGGCGTTTAAGATAAATTAAAATGCTGTGATGGTGATATATTTTGTAAGAAAGGATGTGTAATTGAGTTTGAAATTAAAAAATAAAATTGTCAGCCGTTGGCTGCTGATAATTTGTAGCACCATATTGTTTTTGTCGGCTTTTTCCGTGGTCGGTTTGGCAGACAGTAACGTTAAAATTTCCGTTGTACAAAACGGACAAACTCTGTCGGAAAAAAGCTATACCGCTGACGAGCTTCTGGCGTTTGGTTCAAGCCAAGCGGTATATTCTTCTTTTGACAGCTCCGACACTCCCGAACTGACTTCCGCCAAGGGCGTTACCATAGCCAATCTTTTGTCAGGTCTCGGTATTCAGCAGTCAGATTTGAATTCTATTCATTTTTATTCTTCGGACGGTTGGGACAAAACCTATTCCAAGAAGTTTTTGCTGGATACAAGCAGAAATTATTACGGCGGTTTGGCGTCTGCGCAGACTACGGCTGAGGACGGCTCTGTCAGTTACGACACGTCGCTGATGAATCCAACCTCCGTTGCCAGTATGCTGGCTGTGCAGACCTATACGGAACGCAACGGCACGGCGGAAAATTACGGTAGTTTAAGCTCGGCGGACGGTGTGCGTATTTGTTACGGACAGCAGTCTTACGATGAAAAAGTCAGCCCCGGTTTCGGGAAGCATATTAACCGTTTGGAAATTAGCATAAACGAGGGCGCTTCGTATGCGGGCGGCGGATCTCAAGAACCAGGCGGCGATAATCCCAATGATAACAATAATAACGATGATGACGGCAATAAAAAGCCCAATTACAACGGTTCTGTTGCAGACAGCCTGACTGTTACTGTCGGCTACTACGGACAGGAATTTGTTGAGAAAAAAGTTTTTTCTGCTTCCGAAATGGCAGCTATGGCAAATTACAAGCAGGTTTATACCTACATTGACAGTATGCCTGCTGTTTGCGTCAGCAGCGCCTACGGCGTAAAGGTTACCGATTTATTGGAAGCTGCGGGCATTGACGTCAATTCCGTGGAAAAAATCACTTTCCGCTGTATGGATGGTTACGGCGGAGAAATGGGGAAAACGCTGACCAAAAGCAAGCTTTTGGACACTAATCGTTATTATTTCCCAAACTTAGCTTCCCACTGGGATTTTGACACAGCATCTGTAACGGCGGGGGCAACGGCGGGAGCTGTTAAGGTTGAGCCGATGGTTGCTGTTAAAGAAAACTGGAAGCGTGTTACAAAAAAAACCGACCCGTCAAAAGTTGTTGATTTCAGTAATTGCACCGAAAATTATCGTTACAGAATTTTAACGGGGCAGTCTTATAACGAGCTCAACAAAGCTACTGCCAACGAAGCCGCAAGCTGGATTTTTAAATTGGAGGTACAGCTGGGCGGCACAGGTCAGGGAACGTCTGCAGGCATTGATAACAGCGCCAAGGTAGGTTCTCTTTTGACAACCGGTTACGGCAAGCGCAAGCTGGTTCAGCTGACCGAAGAACAGACGGCAAGCGTGGAAAACTCAGTTGCTATGCAGCAGCAGGACGGCGCAGGCGTTCAAAAATGGCGTGTTTATGAAATGGATGATGATGCCATGGCAATGGATAATATTGTTTTGGACAATCCGTGGACACCGTACATCGTTGCATTGCTTGTTCTCTGCTTTTTGGCAGGCGGTTTTATTGAATATGTATCATTCCGCAAACAGATAGGAAAGGGGTTACTAAAATAAATGTTTTCAAAATTTCTTAATGATTCTATGCACACCATAACCCATGGTTTGCAAGTTCCGACGGTTATTGTGCTTTTGCTTTTAACTTTAATTACTTTGATTATTTTGGGCAGCATTTTCGTTGAATTTTTCACCGAACGTAAAGCTCTGAAAGCCAATATTCCCGCTTTGATGGCGGCGGTAAACGGCAGAACTATGGACGAAATTTCCGCTTTGATTGAGGAAAGTCAAATTCTCAAATATCAGAAAAAAGCTTTGCAGGAGTTGATTAAATACAGCTATTTGCCCGATGAAGAGCTGGAAGCCATTGCCAAAAAGCTTTTGGCACAAACCGAAGACCATTTCAACCGCATTATCAATTACACAGATTTAATTGCGCGC
>JAHZFN010000134.1:0-6880 GCA_019421315.1 Peptococcaceae bacterium
AAAGCCGAAAAAGGCTCGTCCATCAGCAAAACGTCGGGATCCATAATCAAAGCCCTGGCAATGGCAACCCGCTGTCTTTGCCCACCCGAAAGTTGGGTCGGGAATTTTTCGGCTTCGGCGGCAATATTCAGCAAAGCAAGAATTTCATCTGTTTTGCTCTTGATCTCCGCTTTTGACAAGCCGTTTTCCTTTTTGTTCAAAATCAGCCCCAAGCTGACGTTTTCGGCAACGGTTTTCCACGGGAAAAGTCCGTAATCCTGCAATATCAAAACAGCCTTACGGTTAAGATCCTCCAGCCTTTCTCCCTCAAAAAATATTTCTCCTTGACAGGGGCTGTTGATACCCGCCAGCAAATACAGCAGTGTGCTTTTGCCGCAGCCAGACGGGCCGACCACAGTCAAAGCCTCCCCCTGC
This sequence comes from Peptococcaceae bacterium, assembly GCA_019421315.1. GTDB lineage: Bacteria > Bacillota > Dehalobacteriia > UBA4068 > UBA4997 > JAHZFN01. The sequence goes on from JAHZFN010000134.1 coordinate 415, forward strand.
ATAATTTCCATATTCACATTATCCAAGGCATGGGTAAAAAACCCCTTGGCAATGGGATAATCATAAGATACATTATGCAGCCGGTAAAGCGTCTTAACCAAAATAATCACCTGAAAACATTTTTGCTTTTAATTTCATAATTTATTGTTTGCTAAAGGACTCGTCAATCATATCATTATATGCATAGGCTTCGTCCAAAAGACCTTTTTTCAGCATCCAATCGAAAACAGAGGTTACTTCCGCTTCGGTCGGCAGGCTGTACGCCGTGTAAGTCGGCATATCATAGGTTGCCGCCAAATTTTCCGGAATACTGGTAAATTCCACCAACGCCCCGCGGTAAGATTCGGGATCATTGGTAATCTTGTTTTTGGCTTCGTTGTATGCCTGCATAGCCAAACTGATGGCGTCCGCTTTTTGCTCGATGGCCTCCTGCCTGAAAATAACAACAGATTGGGACAAATTAACAGGTTTGCCCTGTTCGTCCTTCAGCTGTGTGTCATCAACCAAAGGTACAGCGCCGTTCAGCACAGCAACCGTTGCCAAAGGATCGGGCAGAATGGCGGCCGGAACACCGTCCGCCAACAGAGTTTCCAAACGCAGAGCCAAATCAGGAATGTTATCCGTAACAATATCGCTTTCGGCAAAGCCGTTCATTTCGCAAACCTTATCACCGATATACTGGATGATGGTGTTGTTGCCGATAGCGATAGTCTGACCTTTAAGACCGGTCATATTGGTTATACCGCTGTTGGGAGATGCCAAAAGCACAAAACGCCCCTCTTTTGGCTCGGCGCCCAAAGCCGTGGACACAATCTTCACATCCAAGCCGCCCTTTTTCAACAAGCCTGTTACCACCAAATCCGTCATATCGCCGTCAATTTCGCCCGCTTCCAAAGCGGTTTCTTTATCCAAAGCGCTGCCGAAAGTAACAAGCTCAACATCAACGCCGCATTCTTCAAACAACCCCTCCTGCTCTGCTACAAAAAAAGGCAGGCTGTCATCAATACTCAGCAAACCGATTTTCACAGTTTGGCTGTTCTCGGCTCCCTGCGAGCCGCAACCGACCAAAACCATTAATAATAAAGACGCCAAAACCGCAGTCAATATTTTTTTCATTTCAATTCTTCCCCTCGTTTATCTGATTTTTCGGTATTTTTATATAATATTAAATTACTATCGCCGAATATATAAAACAACATTTTCACACAGTTTATATTATAACACACAAAATTTGTTATCACAACCAAGAAAACCGCACTGCCGCAGCAATTTGTAAAAAAAACGGCGGAAAACTCCGCCGTTTGAATAATAAAGTATTTGATATTGCACTGATTTTAGTGAATGGATTTCTTTTTGAAATTGCCGCCCATAACTTCGTAAACATCGGAAATTGTTACGAATGCATTGGGGTCAATACCACCCACAATAGATTTCAGCTTGGAAATTTCCAGCTTGGTAATGATAACATAAAGCACTGTTTTTTGGTCTTTGGAATAGCCGCCTTCCGCCTCCATAACAGTAATGCCTCTGCCCAAACGCCGGAGCAAAGCCGATGTAATATCTTCCGATTTGTCGGTAATGATAAAGCAGGCCTTCGATTCGTTGAAGCCTGTCAAAACAACATCGATTGCTTTCGTCACCACAACATAAGTCAGCATGGAATAAAGAGCCTGTTCCCAGCCGAGAACGATACCCGCCGCCGTAAAAATGAAAACATTGCAGGCCATAACGATGTCGCCAACCGAAAAAGGCAGCTTACTGCTGAAAACGATTGCCAAAATTTCCGTGCCGTCCATACAGCCGCCGCTTCGCATAACCAAGCCGATCCCAACGCCGAGAATTAAACCGCCGAACACAGCCGCCAAAAGCGTATCGTGGAAAAAGGAATTGTAATTTTCAAAAACAAACGTCCAAAAAGACAGAAAAATAATTCCTATCAAAGTGTAAAGAGCAAAGGATTTACCGATTTGCTTATAACCGAAATACACAAACGGAATGTTGATTACAATCAAAAAGATACTGAGGGAAACACCCGTTACATGGCTTAAAATCATGGAAACGCCTACAACACCGCCGTCGATGACACTGTTCGGCAAAAGACAGATTTCCAAAGCAAAGCCTGCGATAAAAGCGCCCAGAAAGATCATAACAATGCGGTACAGGTGTTTTTTGAACCCTGTTTTCTTATGTACAACATTTCCGTTTTTTGAATTGGTTTCCGTGCTTTTATTAACTGCGTTTTGCAGGTTGGCAGCTTTCTCATTGTTGACAACTTTTTCGATATTGGTGACTTTTTTTTCCTGCATGGAATACCTCCGTTTTCTTAATTTTTTCTTATTTTTTATCATTAGTTATTATTATAACATAAATCACACCTATTTTCAGCAATCGCGCATTAAATGCACATACTTTTTTCTTTGCAGCAATATAATATTGAAGAATTGTTACAGGTGGTGCAAAAAAAAATGAGAGTTATCAGAATAAAACAAAGAAGCATATATTTAACAATCTGCCTGCTTTTAATCTGTTTAATCAGCACAGGTCTCACCATTGTTCCCAAGGCGGTGGACAGCGAAGCGGTAAACGAAAGTGCCAAACCGACCGCTGCACAAAACGATGCCGTCGACCTGCCCATTATCATGTATCACAGCATACTGAAAGACCCCGCCCGTGCAGGGAAATATGTTGTATCGCCCGAAACCTTGGAAAATGATATTGCATATTTGAAAGAACACGGCTATACCTTTATTCTATCCCAAGATTTAATAAATTATGTTTATCACGATGGCAGTCTGCCCCAAAAACCCGTTATTCTCACCTTCGACGACGGCTATTATAACAATTATTACTACGCCTTTGATATACTGAAAAAGCATGACGCCAAAGCAATAATTTCCCCCATCGGTATCGAATGTGAACGCTATTCCGAAACGATTGACGAAAACCCCAATTACGCCCACTGCAACTGGGAAAACTTAAAGGAAATGTGCGAAAGCGGCGTTTTTGAAATAGCCAATCACTCCTACAATCTTCATGAATACGGCAAGCGCCGAGGCGCAGGCAAAATTGACTGCGAAGACGAAAGCATATATAAAAATATTTTCGTTACAGACACCTTAAAGGCGCAGAAAAATCTGGAAAGCAACACAGGCTGCAAAATTTTGGCATACACATATCCGTTCGGTTCTTTTTGCAGTGAAAGCGAAGATTATCTGCATGAAATGGGTTACCGAATTACCTACACAACAGAAGACCGCAATAACACCGTAACCAAAGATCCCGAAAGCCTCTATAAGCTGACCAGATATAACCGTCCGTCCAACATATCAACAGCCGATTTCATGGCAAAAATCCAACAATAAAAACAGCCCATATGTCTCCATGCGTCTTGAATAATCGGGCAAAATCAGTTATAATTAAAGGTATTAAGTTGAAAGGATTGAGATTTTATGCCTATTAACATACCAAAATCTTTGCCCGCTTCCAAAATTCTGAAAGCGGAAAATATTTTTGTCATTGACTCGGAACGTGCAACAACCCAGGATATTCGTCCTTTGGAAATTGCCATTTTTAATATAATGCCCACCAAAATTGCCACAGAAACCCAGCTTCTGAGGATTCTCAGCAACACACCACTGCAGGTAAACATAACGTTTCTGCATCCTTCGTCCCATGAAAGCAAAAATACATCCCAAAAGCATTTGGACAATTTCTACCAAACCTTTGACCAAGTGCGTAACCGTAAATTCGACGGTTTTATTATGACAGGCGCACCTGTGGAAAAAATGAATTTTGAAGACGTTGATTACTGGGGCGAGCTTTGCGAAATTATGGAATGGAGCAAAACGAACGTTTATTCCACTCTGTATATCTGCTGGGGAGCCCAAGCAGGTCTTTATTACCATTACGGCGTTCCCAAATATCAGTTTGATGAAAAAATTTCAGGCATTTTCAGCAACCGTATCAATGATAAAAGGGACTCCCTCTTCCGAGGCATGGACGACGAATTTTATATGCCCCATTCCCGCTATACGGAAGTGCGGGCTCATGACATCATGAAGGTTAAGGAATTGGAAATTCTGGCTGATTCGTCGGAAGTCGGCGTCAGCATTGTCGCCTCCAAAAACCGCCGTCAGCTGTTTTTCCTGGGGCACGGCGAATATGACCGCAACACACTGCATGACGAATATATCCGAGATTTGACAAAAGGACTGGATATAGAGCCGCCGGAGCATTACTATCCCAATGATGATTTCACTCAATCTCCCAAGCTCTACTGGCGCAGTCATGCCAGCCTGCTTTATTTAAACTGGTTAAATTACTATGTTTATCAGGCAACCCCGTATAATATTGACAATATTAAATGATAATTTATTAAAAAAATTAAAAGTCCTTGTTTTAACAAGGACTTTTTTTGATGCAATAATCAATCAAGAATATTTGCCGAGAATTTTTTTGTAGGATTTATACAGAAAACATATTCCCAAAGAACAAGTCAGACATAACAGAACAACTCCCGCAATGGGGAAAATTAAAGCAACAAACGCCGCCGCAAATAAAACCAAGCCGAAATTTCTGTATAAAGCCGCCATTTCCGCATTGTATTTTGGCACATCTTTAATTTTTTCTTTCAGAGAAATATCTCCTGACCAAAAATTAATTGGTTCATTTGAATTTTTCTTTAAAAGTGAAATTGCCCAAAACGGCGCCGCACAAAAAACGCCGCAGATAAAACAGATAATTCTTTCCGCCATAAACATTCCCCATTGAAACTGTCTTAAACTACAAAATCAACATAGCATCGCCGAAGCTGAAGAAGCGGTATTCTTCTTTTATTGCTTCTTCGTAGGCTTTGAAAATCTGCTCTTTGGTGGCAAAAGCGGAAATCAACATCAAAAGAGTGCTTTCCGGCAAATGGAAATTGGTAACCAGAGAATCCACTATTTTATATTTATAACCGGGGTAAATAAATTTTTTCGTCCAGCCTGTTTCCGCTTTCATAACGCCGTTTTCATCGGCGACGGTTTCCAGCGTTCTGGTGCTGGTTGTACCAACGGCAATAACCCTGCCGCCGGCTTGCCGTGCGCTGTTGATAATATCGGCTGTTTCCTGCGTAACCTGGTAAAACTCGGCGTGCATTTGGTGCTCTTCGATGTTTTCCACCTTAACGGGACGAAAGGTTCCCAATCCCACATGAAGCAAAACCTTGGCGATTTTAACACCCTTGGCTTCGATTTTTGCCAAAAGCTCAGGTGTAAAATGCAAGCCTGCGGTGGGGGCGGCTGCCGAACCGTTTTCTCTGGCATAAACAGGCTGATAACGGTCTTTATCCTTCAGCTTTTCATGAATATACGGCGGCAATGGCATATTGCCGATTTCGTCCAGAATTTCAAAAAAATTGCCTTCAAAATTGAACTTAATCAAACGCATACCCTCTTCCACAACAGCCTCAACCTCGGCTGTCAGGCGGTCGGATTCAAAGAGCAGCTTTGTTCCGGGCAAGGCTGTTCTGCCGGGGCGAACCAGAGCTTTCCAATGCTCCATATCAACCTGATTAATCAAAACCAGCTCAACTGCGGCGCCCGTTTCTTTGTGGGCATAAAGCCGTGCAGGCAAAACCTTGGTATCGTTCAGAACCAAAACATCACCGGGATTTAAATATTCAATCAAATCATAAAAATGCTTATGCTCAATTTCGCCCGTATCACGGTGCAGAACCATCAATCTGGATTCATCACGCTTTTCAATAGGTGTTTGCGCAATCAGTCTTTCGGGTAAGTCGTAATTAAATTCTTCCAGCTTCATTTTTTCTCCTAAAAAATATAAATCAATTATTTGGTAACTATTTTAAATTTGCTGTGGTCATAGCCGCCGTAATAATGCAGCAGTATTTGGTCGTATGTATAGCCGTCCTGCGCCATGCCGATGGCGCCGTATTGGCTCATGCCGACGCCGTGACCGTAACCCTTGCCGTTGATGGTAACGGTTCCCGTGATACTGCCGCCGCCCCTGCTGTAAGTACCTTTGGAATCGGAAACATAAGCAGATGTCAAACTGCCCAAAAACTGTTTAATGCCGCCTTTGCCGACAGCGTAAAGCTCTCGCCAAGAGGACTGCACCTTGTTGCCGGTGGCGTTCAAAACATAAACCTCGGAACCCACATTGCCGCCGCCGTCGCTGCCCGTGGCGGTAATCATGGTGCTTTTCACGCCCAACAAGGTACGAATATTGTTTTTGGCGGCGGAAACAGTGGCTCCCGTGCCGACAATTTCGGCTTTTGTCGCTCTGCCGGAGGCTGTTCTTTGATTGGTGCTGTAATCGGTATAGTACAGCCGCAATTCTTTAAAAGTTCCGAAAGAACCGCTTTGCCCCGTGGTTTTCATATATTTTTCCGCCAAATTTTTCATCTGCTCGGGCGTGTAAGTTACAGTCCAACTGTTGTAGGCAGTACCGACTTTGTCATAGG
>JAHZFN010000134.1:6890-7183 GCA_019421315.1 Peptococcaceae bacterium
TCAACCGAACGCAGATAAGGAATGGCGGAAGAATTCCAAACGTTTTCGTTGCTTTCGGTGTAACCGCCCGCATGGGCGGAAAAGAACGCCTGCACAAGCTTGTTGTCGTAATAAACATATTCCCCTGCCGTTTTGTTCACAGCGCTGTAAACGGCGGAGCTGTCATATGCCTGTTCTGCCGTGTAGCCGCCGTAAACCTGGGTGCTTTTGGTAATATCGTAATAATTATTGCTGCTGCTTATTGAATAAGCGGCAAAGCTGCGGCTGGCAACAGCCTGCGCTTTCATCGCCTC
>JAHZFN010000134.1:7213-8884 GCA_019421315.1 Peptococcaceae bacterium
GTCTGTTATAGCCCATTTCCTTGCAAACCACGCCATAAAGATATTCCTCAATGTCGAGATAGTTGACAAGGTAGCCTTTGGCGTAAAATCTGCCGCTGCCCCTGTATTTTACATTGTTGTATTGCAGCAAATTAAGACCGCTGCCCTTTTCGTCGATGGCAAGGGATGTGCCGCCCGTAATCTGTCGGTCGCCGTTTTTGGAAACCGCTAAGCTGCCGTTTTGCGATTTTACGGAAATTTTATCACCTTGGGGTACGGAAAAGCTCTGGGAGTTGTCAGCGCCGCCTGTTACCGTATAACTGCCCGACGCCACAAAAATATCGGCATATGTAACATTGGCAAGCAAAACTCTGATGTTTGCGGCGGAAGCCGCCGCCGTTATGCTCATGAACAACCCGAAAACCAACACAAAACAAAGAAGCTTGCCAAGTTTTCTTTTTTGCAATTAAATCACCTCTCAACAATAAATCTAAAATTCACAAATAAGCCGTTTGTCTGAAGTTTTATTTAATCTCTGTGGTTTCTTCGGTTTGCGGTTTGCGTTTTTTCTTGCAGTATCTGTCTTTTTCGCTGTAAATACAGCCGCAGTACCCCTGCATATAAAGCCCCAGCTCCCTGGCTTTGGCTTGTCCTTCCCGAAAATACGGCCGAAAATCCTCGTAATAAAAATCAATGCCGTATTTTTTACCGCATTCCTCACCTATTTTCCTGATTAAATCCTGATTTTGATATATACTCACCAACAAAGTTGACGTATAAGCATCGAAACCTTTTTCGGCGGCAAATTTCGCCGCATGGTCTAAACGCATTTCGTAGCAAACCTCGCACCTTGTATCAACTCTGTGGGCAACCCTCGCCAGAAAATCCTCCAAGGCGTAATCGTTGTCAATAACCACCTTGACAGGCTGAGCAGCCATATAATCAATAAATGTGCGTTTGCGCTGTTTGTATTCCTTATACGGATGAATATTGGGGTTATAAAAATATGCCGTTATATTATGCCCCGCCGCCAGCATTTTTTCCAAAGGCATGATACTGCAGGGGGCGCAGCAAGTATGCATCAATATTTTCAAAAAAATCACCGTTCCCGTGTATAAAACACAAAAATTTATTTGTCAAAATCCAGTTGCTGCTGAGTTTCCTGCTTCAAAGGCAAGCCGAGATATCTGTAGGCTTCAGCCGTTGCCATACGTCCTCTGGGGGTTCTGTTTAAAAACCCCAGCTGCAAAAGATAAGGTTCGCAGACATCCTCGATGGTGTCGGCAGATTCGCTGATAGTTGCGGCGATAGTGTCCAAGCCGACCGGTCCGCCGCCGAAAATTTCAATTATGGAACGCAGTACCTTTTGGTCTGTTTTGTCCAGCCCCAAGCCGTCAATTTCCAAAAGCTCCAAGCCGTAAACCGCCAAAGCCTTGTCAATTACACCGTTGCCCTTAACCGTTGCAAAATCCCGCATTCTTCTCAGAAGACGGTTGGCAATACGCGGCGTTCCTCTGGAGCGGCGGGAAATTTCCAGCGCCCCCTCATCGGTAATCTGAACATTCAGCAAATCGGCGCTTCTTTTAACAATAGTAAAAAGCTCCGTTTCGTTGTAGTATTCCAAGCGGCTGATAACGCCGAAACGATCCCGCAGAGGCGCCGTCAGCATACCCGCCCTGGTTGTGGCGCCAA
>JAHZFN010000135.1 GCA_019421315.1 Peptococcaceae bacterium
AATGACAACATCCGCCATCAGTTTTTCCGAACCGTTGCAGACAACACCTTTGACACTGCCGTTTTCTTTGATAACGTCCGTTACGACTGTTTCGTTGAAAAGGGTTACGCCCTCTTTAACGGCTCTTGCCGCCAAATATTTATCCAACTGCGGACGAAGCACCGTAAATCCCGCATACGGCGCTTGGGCCTTTTTATCATCCTGATAAGCCACTGAAAACAGCTGCTCAGGAGTGATAAAGCCCAGCATTTTTCGGGAAATATAACGCTCAATCGGGGCTTCATAAGCAAACCCCGGAAAAACTTTTTCTACCATTTCGGTATCATAAAGACCTGCACCGGAAAAGTTTTTTGCTCCGGGATAAAGCCCTCTTTCCAAAAGTGCAACCCTTGCACCGTTTTTTGCCGCTGTAAGAGCAGCTGCCGAACCGGCAGGACCTGCACCTACCACAATCACATCAAATTTTTTTGTCATAGTCAGATCGCCTCGGTTCTTTTATATTTTTTTAATTTCTCAATCAAAATCGGTAAAATCTCTTGGCAGTCACCTGCCACTGCCAAATCGGAATTTTGCATCATGCCGCACATGGCATCTGTGTTGACAGAAATTGTTTTTTCCGAACCCTGTACACCAACCAAATGCTGCACCGCACCCGATATGCCGCAGGCAATGTAAAGCTTGGGGGCAATGGTTGAACCTGTGGCACCAATCATGCTCTTATGTTCAATCCAGCCTTTGTCCTCGGCAACACGGCTGCCACCGACCGGAGCTTCCAAAAGTTCTCCTATGCCGTAAAGCAAATTGAAGTTATCCTCCGTTGCCATACCGTTGCCGCCGGCAACCACAATTTTTGCTTCGTTGACGGCAATTTCCGTCCAGGGAGCCAAATATTCCTTTTGCAGTTTGGCTTTATTGCAAATTTCAACTTGTATTTTTTCAACAACGGCATTGCCGTCTTGGGCGGTTGCTTCGTTCCAAAGCCCCGGAACAATCCCCAAAATCACTTGGTCGGAAGCGGCAAAATCTTTATGTTCCTGAGTTAAACCGCCTGCCGTCAACTTGGTAACCTTTATGTTCTCGTCTGCGATTTTCAAACCGCTGACACCGTAAATCAATTCGCTGACGGTGAGCATTTTCAAATATGCTCCCACTTCTCTGCCGTTCAAGGTCATCGGCAGCATGAACCAATCCCACTCTGCAGCTTTTTCGGCAATGGGTTTTGCCAAATCACCGCCGAAAACGGCATTTTCCACGCAATAAACCTTGGCAACGGGCAGCTTTTCAAGCTCGGCGTCTGCCGCCGCCACAAAAGCCGTGATGTTTTCCGAACCTACAAAAGCAGTTGCCATAACCAACATTTCGTTGGAGGAAGCGGTCAGTTTATTACCGTCATATTCCAAATAAATACCTATTCGCATATTAACCCTCCTCCAATCAATTAAATTTCTATTGCTGCCAAAAAGCCTTCATGAATGGCATTTTCCAATCTTCTGGGAGCACAGGCATCGCCGACCAGATACATCGGCAAATCTGCTTTTTCGCCTTTGATTTCATAGTAAAGGCTGTTTTCCGCCAAATTGGGATTGGCAATCAAAACGCTGTCTGCCTGCAATGTTTCGTTGGCACCTGTGTAGTTGTTCATGGTTTGGATTTCGCTGCCGTTAATGCTCATAACCGAAACATTCGGTATCATCCGCACTCCCTTTTCCACAACTCTTTTGCTCCAAAGCTCCAGGTCTGTGGTTTTGCCCAAGCCCTGGCCCGGCTGCAAAGAGCCTGTCAGATAAAGCACTTTTTTGCCCATATCCGCCAAAAGTTCCGCTGTTGCGGCACCCTGGAAAAAGCCTATGTAGTCAATCAAAGCAACTGTATCGCCCAGTTCCTTTTGATCTTCCAGCCATTCGCGGACATCGAAAACATTTTGGTTTTCACCTTTCAGCCAATGCGGGTTGACTTTGGCACCTGTCGCAATAATCACTGCATCGGGGTTTTCTGCCAAAACACCTTCTTTGGTTGCCTCGGTGTTCAATCTTATATCAACATCTGCCAAACCTATTCTGGTGTTGAGATTACGAATGCTGTCTGCCAGCTCTGCCCGTTTCGGCAAAGATGCCGCCAGAGGAATGGCGCCTCCCAAAACGGAGGATTTCTCCATCAGCACTACCTTATGACCTCGGCGAGCCGCCGTGATTGCAGCCTCCATGCCGCCGGGACCGCCGCCAACCACAACAACCTTTTTCACTCTGTCAACAAGCGGTAAATTGTCGTGGCTCATGAATTCTTCTTTGCCGATAAATGTGTTTTGAACACAGCCGATTTGTTTATTTAAACCAACCCTGCCGATACAATCCTGATTGCAGGAAAGGCAGCCGTTAATTTCTTCTTCTCTGCCTTCGATGGTTTTCTTTACGAAATAGGGGTCGGAAATTTGACCTCTGACTACGCCGACCAAATCGCCCATGCCTTTGGCAAGAACCTGTTCGGCTTGTTTGGGGTCTTTAATTCTGCCAACAACAACAACGGGAATGGAAACTTCCTTTTTGATTGCCGCCGAAAGATACGCCGCAAAAACAGGGGGCAGCGCCATCGGACCTTCCACCAAGAAAAGATTGTGAGTTGCAATGCCGACGCTGACATTGATATAATCGAAAATGCCGCTTTGGTCAACCAATTTGGCAATTTCCACAGTATCCTGTAATGTCAAGCCGCCGTCTGTGTATTCTTCACCGGAAAGACTAATACCCAAAGCCATATCCTCGCCGATTACCTGCCGCACCGCAGCACCGATTTCTTTGACAATGCGGAAGCGGTTTTCCAAAGAGCCGCCGTATTTATCGGTTCTTTTGTTGGAATACGG
>JAHZFN010000136.1 GCA_019421315.1 Peptococcaceae bacterium
CCATGAATAATTTGCAGATAAATTAAGTTCATAATATCGAATTTAATATATGCTTAAAAAGCCAACCCTTATGGGTTGGCTTTTTTTATGTAATAATTTATTTTGTAATAAAAATATTTAATAAATGAAATTTGAATATTTAAACAAAATATGGCTTGATCGGTTATTTGTGTATTGTTATTCTGTGGTATTTATGGTATAATCATATTTGATATTATATTTGCGATTTTATCAAATTTTATACAAATATTTGCTTGATATTTCACATAATCAACAAATAAACGTATATATTATGCTGTTTTTTTATTGTGTTTGAGTATGGAAAAAATTTTCTATAAATATCAACAAACTGCCTGTATTTCGAGTTTGAAATGAACAAATATGCGTTATATTCATTTTTTTAGAGAGTGATATGACGGACAAATATGTAGTGATTAGTTTTAGCAGGTGATTTTGTTTGCTGTGTGAGCTTTAAATTTTTTTGATAGTGTGTGGCGTGTGTCCGCATGGTTTGTGATGTATTCTGCGGACATAACCATAAAATTCAAAAATAAAAGGAGGTGGTGATTATAAAAAATTGCGGGTGCTGTGAGGCTGATTTAAGAGCGTGTGAAAGGCATAGTTATGATAATTATGAATTAAAGAAAAATTTAACAAGGTTTAGGAGGTAATGTGCTATGAAAAAATTTTTTGCAAGAAGATTATTGGTGTTGTTAATGGCGTTTTCGCTGGTTGTTACGCCGGGAGTTAATGCTTTTGCCGATGATGGCATTGCAGATGTTGACGGTGTTGAAGTGCAAAACATTGAAAGCGTTTTGGCGGAGGCTGTGCCTTTTGACGGGGACAAGCCCGCAACCGAGGTTTTGCAGAGCCGAAGAGCGGACGGCATTGCCGAAACCACATTGGATTCCGCAACTCGTGAGGAGCTGCGGGACTGGGGTTTTGTTACTGACGATGTTACAAAGGTTGAAACAGTCAGGGACAACATGAACAATCCCAATGAAACACTGACCAAGTATGTTGTTGATAACGAGCATTATGTTTGCGTTGACAGCGAAAACCGAATTTACAGCATTTACAATTCAGGCGAGGATATTCTGGCTCCAACCTGGGATGACGAATTTGCCACGACGGAAGATCAGTATTTGGCAACAGGTGAGCAGGTTAAAGAAATGCTGGGGCTGGACAACAGCTATGAACTTGTTTGCTCCGAAGAAACCACCGTTGATTTTTGGTTTTTGGCATACAGAAAGGTTCTGGCAAACGGCATGGTGAACGAAAACGACGGCTTCAACCTGACAGTTGCCAGAAAAGACGCTTCCGTTGCCTTTTTGAACACCTTTGATATGCCTGCCAACACCATGACGGCGGAAATCACCGAAAGCCAAGCTTTGGCGGCGGCACAGCCTATCATCAACGATTTGAATTTGCCGAAGCCGATTTTGTTCGGCTGGCTTATCAAATTTCTCTGAACGGCGGTGCATACTACATTGATGTGGACGCTGTTACAGGCGAGGTTATCGGCGGCGACATGGCAATGGGTTCAGGCGGTGCTTTCGGGGATGAATACATTTTAGAGGCAGAAGCTATAATTAAATTGGGAAAAGTTACTCTTGGTAATATACTTGGGTATTCCCCAATATACAGCAGATGTGCTTCGACTAATCAAACCAAAAATGAAATTGTTGCATTTTTGCAGCGAAGTGATGCCAGAGCATTCTTTTTTAATGGACATGGTTGGATTACTGAAGATAATAAAGCAAGAATTTCTGTCAAAAGTGGTGGTGCTACGAATTCACCAGTAGTATGGAGATTATATTTAAGGGACTTGGCAAATTATAATCAAAATTTAAATTTTGTATTTTTATCTTGTTGCCTTGTCGGTATAGATTCTGTTGCAAATGCTTTTAATATTTATTCTTCAAGTCAAAATAAAGCATTTATGGGGTTTACTGACACAATCAAATTTGGTGGTCTTTCTAAATTTAACAGAGTTTTTTGGGATGGAGTAGGAGACAGCAGATTGTATAATTGCGCTATATATGCGAAAAACTCTGTTGTGGGAACAGAATATGATATTCCGCTTAACTTTGTTGGTGATAGATATTATTGGGGTAATAATTTATAAATAATCCAAATAAATTTAACATACTGACCGCTTATGCGGTCAGTATG
>JAHZFN010000137.1:0-614 GCA_019421315.1 Peptococcaceae bacterium
TTCACTGAAAAAAGGATATTCCAAATCGCTGTATTTTTTTCCGACCACCTCTTGATTATGCAAAAACAATTCCCGCATTCTTTTGCTGGCAGCAATAACCGAGCCGTCTTCCGAAAAAAGCAAAAAGCTTCCGGGAACAGACGAAAGCAGCTGATAAAAACCGTGATAAGAATCTTCCAGCTGCCGTATCAAATCCGCAATCACAACCCGCAAGCTGTCCGCATCGGCAGACAGGTTGTCCATAAACAATTTTATATCTGTATCCATACTATCACCTGCCATAAATAAACCTTTCTAAATTTTTGTTCAAAATCGCCCGCAGCAGCTCTGCCCGCCTGTTAACATATGTTAATTGTTATTTTTAACTGATAATATGCACAATAATTACGTCTGCATAGTCTACATATATTTATTAAATTCTTCAAACTTAAAATATGCCGGATCCAAACGAGCTATCATTTGACGTATACATAGAAAATTGCCTGCTATATGCAAAATATATTCAAAAGCCTGCGGCGTTACCGTTTGAGATTGACAATACCAATTATCTATGCGTTTCCTCACGTCTACGCTTAATTGACAATTTTATTAACAAAAACCGTTATTGAATACCG
>JAHZFN010000137.1:624-2571 GCA_019421315.1 Peptococcaceae bacterium
GGCTTCCGAATTAATAATTCGTTTGACGTTTTTTAGTATATTTTGTGTTATATTATTAATAATTCAATTTTTAATCTGATTTTCTTGCAAAATCTCTGATATTTCTTTCGACAAATTCTAACATTTTTCGAGTTTGACATTAACCGACAACAAAACATATGCCAAAACCGAAATTCAAAACCGAAATTAAAATTTAAAAAAAGCTTTTTCCGTGCAAAGACCGTCCAAAAGACAATCCCAAGGCTGAAGAGGCAAATTATCAGTCACCTGCAATTCATATCCGATACCCACCGCCTTGGCATCCTGCCGCAGTTTCGGCAGGAATCTGTCATAATACCCCATGCCATGCCCCATGCGGCCGCCGTTTTTGGCAAAAACCACACCGGGAACCAAAACCAAATCTATCTCCTTGGGGTCGACAATTTCACAGCCAACAGGCTCAAAAACGCCCAACTCGGTTTTTTGCAGATTTGCCATATCCGCCGCCGTAAAAGCAACAGCGTCCATAATGCCCTTTTCGGTTTTGCTGCAAACGGGCGCCAAAACCCTGACGCCTCTTTGCCAAAAATATTGGTTTAGCTCCAACAAAGACGCTTCTTTGCCGTAAGGCAGATATGTAAGTACCGTTTCGGCGTTTTGTACCCAAGAATCCTGCCGCAGCAAATGGCAAATGCTTCGGCTTTTTTCCGCAGCTTCCGTTTTGGTCATTTGTTTTCTGGCATTCAATTTTTCTTTTCGCAAATCATCGGCAGATTTCATATTCTTTCCCAGATATGTTTCCTTTCTGTTTTTTAATTTTTATTTAACTGCTTTTTAGCCGTATCGCCGTTTGGCGGCAATCTATTCGTAATATCCGCATATTTACCGCAAACTCTATAATCAGGTCTGATGAAAATAAGCAGACAATCCTAATCACACAAATTTATAAAAATGCAGTTCGACTTTATTTAATTGAAATTATATACAAAAGAAATCTCGGGTCAAAAACGGTCGGCATCTGTACACAACAACCCTTAAAACATCAAAAATCAGGGCATATATAAAGCGTTCGACCCACTGAGCACAGTAGTTTTCGTTACAGTCGTCATTGACAATATAACATCAATATCGGAAAATATTACATATTTTCCGATTGCCTAACAAAGGCTGAAAATTATCCGAATGTCATTGGGGTTTATCACCAAAAATTAAACACAGAGCCAAAATGCCTGTTACAAAGTAATTATATCATTTCAGGAAAGGACTTGAGCAAAAAGCACTGTCGTTCCGATTATCGGAACAATAAGCCGGACGCTTTTTAACAGGCAATAAACAGAAAATCGAAAATTCACAACCTTTATAGCAGGCATTATACATTTTGACAAATTATCTTAAATTATTCGCCGGTTTTATTTTTTTCCGACTAAAGTCAAATACAATCACTTATTCACATACTTTTCCACATTATCCACAATTCTGTGGATTACATTTTTTGTTCCGACAAACGGAATTTCATAAAAAATACGAAAATTGTCAACCTACGCCGCCTTTGTGAAAAATTACCGATTACGGCATTTTTACCCCACCGTTCAGCGCCAAAAAGGCACAGCCGCCGACAACTCCGTTAGCAGGTTTTCAAACAACATTAAACAGCTTTTCACCGACAGCACAATCCGTTTGATCAAATTATCAGGTGAGCATTTACAACCGACTAAAAAAATGCCGTTATTTAAGTGTTTTTCAGCAACAAAACATTAACAAAACATTATATAAAAATTTTTCAATATCCATTTCTGCAATAATATTAAACATTATGGAATATATATTCAAAACGTTTACCGATATATAAAACGTATTATTAATCAAAGAAAAGCTAAGATCAAATAATATGTTATTCGTTAAAAGTATATTTGATTGCTTTAATCCCGCAAACCGCCGTCAGGCATATAATATAACGGCAAATTAGCC
>JAHZFN010000138.1:0-2248 GCA_019421315.1 Peptococcaceae bacterium
CCCAGTTTAAGGCGCCGATGATAACAAGAATATGGGCAATGGTGTCCCAGATATTAAATTTAAACATTTACTTAACCTCCTAAAAAAGAATGTTTGTATAAAGCCTTATATTCTTTGGTATATTATGTTATAATTTAAAGGAATATATACATATGCCTTGTGTTTAAGGCAGAGTGCATTTTTTTGAAGCGTTTGAAAGTGTTTGACCGAGGTGTTTCATGATAAAAA
Organism: Peptococcaceae bacterium; assembly: GCA_019421315.1. GTDB lineage: Bacteria > Bacillota > Dehalobacteriia > UBA4068 > UBA4997 > JAHZFN01. Next base: position 229 of record JAHZFN010000138.1, read on the forward strand.
TAATAATTTGTTTTTACGCCGTTTGGAATGTACTTGTTTTTCTGATTTACGGCTGGGACAAGCTGGCGGCGAAAAAAAACCGCCGCCGAGTTTCCGAACATAATTTGCTGTTTTTCGGTTTGATAGGCGGCGCAGTCGGCGGACTTCTGGGAATGCAAATTTGGCATCACAAAACCCGAAAAGGTAAATTTTGGCTTGTGAATGTTTTGGCGGTTCCTTTGCACCTTTGTCTTTGGTATGCCGTTTATTATCTAATGCAAACGGGTGCCGCATAATTTTGTATTAAATTTTAATTATGATTAAGCGGTAAAACATGGTGATGGAAGAAATGAGCGGAAGCAGGCTTGAATAAAACATATCGGAGGAGATTGGAGCAGATAATGGCAATTTACGGAATTTCGGATTTACATTTGTCATTAACGGAATATTTTAACCCCGAAGCGGAAAATTTGGCGGAACATAAGCCGATGAGCGTTTTTGGCAGTCATTGGGCAGACCATACAAAGCAGATTTTTGCCAATTGGAATGCTGTTGTTGCTGACGAGGATACTGTTTTGGTTCCGGGAGATTTATCTTGGGCAATGCATTTGACCGATGCTGTTTACGATTTTGATTTTTTGTCGAAGCTCAAGGGCAGGCTTTTGATTTGCCGAGGCAACCATGATTATTGGTGGGACACAAAGGCGAAGATTATCAAAGCTCTGCCGCAAAATGTTATACCTTTGCAAAATGAAAGCATTGTTGTGGAAAGCGTTGTGATTTCCGCCACCAGAGGCTGGATTTGCCCCGGCAGCAAGGATTTCAAGGCGGACGACGAAAAAATTTACCGCCGTGAGATGATTCGTTTGGAAATGGCTTTGCAGCACGGGAAAAAACTGCGGGAAGCCGAAAATGCTGCCGAGCATTGGGTGATGCTTCATTATCGCCCGACTAACGACGATTTTGCAATGAGCGGCTTGGTGGAATTAATGCAGGCTTACGGTGTCAGCCGTTGCTTGTATGGACATCTGCACGGCAAGCCTTGCTACAATGTTTTGCAAGGGGAGCATTACGGTATAGATTTTCAGCTTTTAAGCTGTGATTATTTGAATTTTGTACCGCTCAGACTGAAATAAAAAAACAAAAACACATAAATTTGTTGATTTATATATTTAATTTGAGGAGAAAAATATGTTATTACCCATAAACAGAGAGGAAATGGCTTGGCGTGATTGGTATTATCTGGATTTTTTGCTGATCACGGGCGATGCCTATGTTGATCATTATTCCTTTGCCAATGCCATAATCGGCAGATGGCTGGAGCATTTGGGCTATCGGGTGGGGATTTTGCCTCAGCCCGATTTTCGCGATCCCGAAGCTTTTAAGGTCATGGGCAAGCCTCGTTATGCAGTTTTGATTTCCGCAGGCAATATGGATTCCATGATTAATCATTATACCGCCGCCAAAAAGGTGCGCAGCAAGGATTTGTACAGTCCGGGCGGCAAGCGGGGACTGCGTCCCGATTACACAACTGACGCATATGCCAAATCGGCAAGGCAGGCTTTTCCGGATACGCCGATTATTGTGGGCGGTGTGGAAGCCGGCCTGCGGCGTTTTGCGCATTATGATTTTTGGCAAAACAAGGTTTTGCCGTCGGCTTTAATTTCATCGGGCGCCGATTTGCTGGTGTACGGCATGGGCGAGCTGCCCTTGAAAGAAATTGCCGCCAAGCTGGCGGCAGGCGAGGGCGTTGAGGGTTGTCGGCGGATTGCGGGAGTTTGCTACAAAACGGATAAACCGCCCGTCAAGAAAATTATGGAGATTCCTTCTCTGCGGCAGGTCAGCAAGAATAAAAGAGCCTTTGCACAGGCTTTTGCTTATATTGAAAACGAAAACAATTTTTATGACGGCAGGACTGTTGTTCAACGGCACGACGACGTATATTTGGTTGCCAATCCGCCGTCAAGACCGCTCACCACGGCGGAAATGGATGAAATTTACGATTTGCCTTTTGAAAACAGATGGCACCCCGTTTATGATG
>JAHZFN010000138.1:2313-2914 GCA_019421315.1 Peptococcaceae bacterium
CGACATCCCTGCTTTTGACGAAGTGGAGTTTTCTCTTTTGTCCCACAGAGGCTGTTTCGGCGGCTGTTCTTTTTGCTCCATTAATTTTCATCAGGGCAAAATTATCCAAAACCGCAGTGAAAAAAGCCTGATGGCTGAAGCCGAAAGACTGACGGCAAAACCCAACTTCAAAGGCTATATTCACGATGTCGGCGGCCCGACGGCGAATTTCCGAGGGCAGGGCTGCGACAAAGCCAAAAAAAGAGGCAACTGCCGTAATAAACAGTGTCTTTACCCCGAACCTTGTAAAAATTTAAAACCGAATATGAAAGAATACGTGCGGCTTCTGCAGAAAATCGAAAATCTGCCCAAGGTCAAAAAGGTTTTTATCCGTTCAGGTATTCGTTACGATTATATGATGGCAGATCGGCGTGATGATTTTTTCAAGCATTTGGTTGCCAATAATGTCAGCGGTCATTTGAAGGTTGCTCCCGAACATTGCTCCGAAAATGTTTTGGCGGCAATGGAAAAGCCGAGTTTTAAGGTATATCATGCTTTTCAAAATAAATTCAACAAGCTGACCAAGGAAATCGGCAAAAAGCAGTATGTTCTGCCGTATTTT
>JAHZFN010000139.1:0-3055 GCA_019421315.1 Peptococcaceae bacterium
CTGTTCAGGCGATGAATTTCGTCGATGAAAAGCACATCCCGAGGCGCCAGGCCGGTCAAAATGGAGGCCAAATCTCCTGCGTGTTCAATGGCGGGACCCGATGTCACACGGATACCGACGCCCATTTCATTGGCTATGATATTGGCAAGGGTGGTTTTGCCCAACCCCGGCGGTCCGTAAAGCAAAATATGATCCAAAGCGTCGCCGCGGCTGACAGCAGCCTTGATGAAAATGCTCATGTTTTCCTTTACCCGCTCCTGCCCGATATACTCCTCCAAGGTTTGAGGGCGGAAATTAACCTCCGTCGTAATATCCTCCTGCCGCAAATGGGAGGTAACAATGCGGTCGTCTGCCGATGTTTCGTTTTTGTTGGATTTAACAAAATCTAAGCGTTCGCTCATTTATACCCTCCTATCCTTTGGCGGCAGCCTGCAAAGCCGCCGTAATCAGCTGCTCAATGGCCGCATCCTCTGCTAAAGCCGCAGCCGCCGTATCAACATATTTTGTCGCCAGAGCGGCGCTGTAACCAAGCTGCACCAAAGCCGTAACGGCAGTGCTTTTATCATTAAAATCAAATGCAGAATTGTTTTCGGCTGTAATTTCCTCTGCCGCCTCTGCTGCCACAGGTTCCAGATTGCCAATTTTATCTTTCATTTCCAAAAGAATACGCTCGGCGGTTTTTTTGCCGATTTTGGGAACTTTGGTTAAATCGGCGATACTGCCTGTCCGCATACTCTGCAAAAGTCGGTCGTAGGAAAGCGTATTCATCATAATCAACGCTGTTTTGGCGCCGACACCGTTTATATTGATCAGCAACTCAAACAACGCCAGCTCTTTTTTGCTCTCAAAACCGTAAAGCAAGGCGGCATCTTCTCTGAGATGATAATGAGTGTATAAAATAATTTCTTCGCCGATTTTCGGCAGTGTATTATAAATTTTCAACGGAGTATAAACTCTGTAACCGACACCGCCTGCCAAAATTATTATATTGTCTTCTTCTATTTCAAAAACTTCGCCCTTGATTAAAGCTATCATATATTTCTCCTGCTTATATCAATACTCTTAATTTAAGAGGTCTTTTATTTTTGCCAGTTTCGGCTTTGCAGCCAGTTGCTGTGGCAAATGGCGATTGCCAAAGCATCCGCCACATCGTCAGGGCTGGGTACCTTCGGCAAGCCCAAAATATTGTTTACCATAAACTGAACCTGTTTTTTTTCGGCATTGCCGTAGCCTGTGATTGCCTGCTTTACCTGAAGCGGCGTATATTCGTTGACCTTAACGCAGCTTTGGGCAGCCGCCAAAATAATAACGCCTCTTGCCTGCCCGACGGTTATTGCCGTTGTTACGTTTCTGTTGAAAAACAGCTCTTCAACGGCAATTTCATCAGGCTCATATTCTTTGATCAGCCAGCGCATACCTTCGTAAATTTTGCAAAGTCTCTCCTCCATCGGCGTATGAGCTTGAGTTTGAATTGAACCGTAATCCACAACCCGATAATTATTAAACTGTCGGTCGATTATGCCGTAGCCGGTAATCGCCGTACCGGGGTCGATGCCAAGAATCCGCATTTTAAACAACGCTCCAATTTATCCAAACTGATTTTTACAAAATTCTCTTAACTTTTATATATTCTCTGTTTTTAGCTGAAAAACCTGCAATACAGCAAAAATAACGCCAAATATCCGGAAATAAAAGACATTTTTTCGCCTTTACCACCGCTCAATTATGTAAAAAAAGAGGTACGGCAATCCGTACCTCTTTGCTTATTAAATTTATTTTGCAAAATCCTGGAAACGGGTTTCGCGAATAACAACAACTTTGATTTGACCGGGATAATCCAGTTCGGATTCAATCTTTTTAACAATATCACGAACCAAAACGGGAGCGATACTGTCGCTGATTTTGTCCGGTTTAACCATAATGCGGATTTCGCGGCCTGCCTGAATGGCATAGGCTCTTTCAACACCGTCAAAATCTGTGGCGATTTTTTCCAGATTTTCCATACGTTTAATGTATGATTCCAAAGTATCGCGGCGAGCGCCGGGACGAGCCGCAGAGATAGCGTCTGCCGCCTGTACCAGGGTTGCTTCGATGGTTTCGGCTTCCACATCACCGTGGTGAGCCAAAATGCCATGGATAACTTCGGGGTTTTCACGATATTTCTTGGCAATATCGGCGCCGATGGTAACATGGGGGCCTTCCACTTCGTGGTCGATTGCCTTACCGATGTCATGGAGCAAGCCGATACGTTTTGCCAAAGCCACGTCGGCACCCAATTCGGCAGCCATAACGCCTGCCAAATGAGAAACCTCAATGGAGTGGTTTAAAACATTCTGACCGTAACTGGTGCGGAAACGCAGACGACCCAGCATTTTGATAAGCTCGATATGCAAACCGTGAACGCCTGTGTCAAACGTTGCCTGTTCGCCTTCTTCGCGAATTCTCTGGTCAACTTCTTTTTTAGCTTTTTCAACCATCTCTTCAATGCGAGCAGGGTGAATTCTGCCGTCGGTAATCAGTTTGTTCAGAGCAACTCTGGCGATTTCACGGCGAACGGGATCAAAACCTGAAAGAATAACAGCCTCCGGTGTATCGTCGATAATCAAGTCAATACCGGTCAGCGTTTCCAAAGTTCTGATGTTTCTGCCTTCACGGCCGATAATTCTGCCTTTCATTTCTTCGTTGGGCAGAGCCACAACGGAAACCGTGGTTTCCGCAACATGGTCGGCGGCAACTCTTTGAATGGCGGAAGTGATAATTTCACGGGCATTTTTTTCCGCTTCTTCCTTGGCTTCTGCTTCTTTTTCTTTAATCAAAACAGCCATTTCGTATTTGATTTCTTCTTCCAGACTGTTCAACAAAAGTTCCTTGGCCTGAGCGGAGGTCATGCCTGAAATATTTTCCAATTCGGCGATTTTCTTGGACAAAAGTTCGTCAATTTGAGCTCTAACCTTGGCAATTTCTTCTTCCTGAGAATGAAGTTTTGCTTCCTTGCGTTCAACATTGTCGATTTTCTTATCCAGAGATTCTTCTTTTTGCAGCATACGCCGTTCCA
>JAHZFN010000139.1:3108-3900 GCA_019421315.1 Peptococcaceae bacterium
TCTCTGTCGGCTTCGGAACGCAGCTTGTGAATTTCTTCCTTGGCTTCCAAAAGAGCTTCACGCTTTTTGGCGTTGGCGCTCTTTTGCGCATCATCGAGAATTTGCTGAACGGAGTCTTTGGCGGCGCCCATTTTTGCTTCAGTGATTTTTTTATACATAAGGCTACCGATAAAATAGCCTATAATAAGACCAACTACAACAAAAATTACATAATATAATCCATTACCCATTTTTTACCTCCTTTTCATAATATTTTTTTATTATCGAATTTTTTTAAAGTATAAGTAATTTTATGCATTAAAAAAAGGCTTAAGCAATAACTAAGCCTTTGATTTTGCGCGTAAATACAGACATACCGATACCATATGCAAATAATAGATTCTAATGATTAATTTATTATTTATTTTTATATAAAAAGCCCGAATGAGAGCCAAAACAAAAAAAATGTATTATATATCCTATATTTAAAAAGCAAAACCATAAAGCATAAAAACTTTATATAATTACTTATAACACTATAATTTTATTCCTTTTTCGCCTTAATGTCAATAGCTATTGAACCATTTGCCGCCAAAATACTATCAAAAAAAGATATATTACAAAGGATTTTAAATCTTAAAACCGCAAAATTTCAATATTTTTTTCATAAAATGCCACAATATACCATTTTTTGCCGAAATATAAATCAGAAACAATTGTACAAGAACTGTATAAAAAATACGCCAAACAGCCAAATTTGCAAAAGACCGCCCAAAGGACGGTCTTTTTGATATTTTATTTATATTTTTAATA
>JAHZFN010000140.1 GCA_019421315.1 Peptococcaceae bacterium
AGCCGTTATTCCATCGACCTCAAATCCATGACTCAGGGCAGAGGTAAATTTACAATGAAATTTGCCAGCTACGAAGAAGCTCCTCAGAATGTTGCGGAAAAAGTAATTGCCGAACATCTGAAAGAAAAAGAATAAAAACAATTATTATTTAACGTAACAAAAGCCGTCTTGCAAAAGACGGCTTTTGTTGTTTTTTGCTGAAATACGATATTAAACAGCTAAAAATAACTGATTTAAAAAATTAACACAAACTGAACCCATAAAGGAAAACATAAAATAAAATACCTGTTAAAGCATTTGACAATATTAGCCTAATTATAAAACAATAATTTTGACCATATAAAAATCATTAATATTAAACCTTTAAATATAGTCAGATTGTGTTATAATTTAATCAATAAAATATTTGATGAGAAATTTTTTTATTATTATAATTTGAATTTGAAGGGAGAAAAGAACAATGTCACCAAAATTGAATAACAGCGTTATGCTGTTGAACGAAAACAGCCACAGTAAAACCCAAATGCTTGCTTTCAGCGGTTTGATGGCAGCTGTCATCTGCGTTGCCACAGGCTTTATTAAATTCCCGACGCCCATCGGCTATATTCACATCGGCGATGGGTTTATCTTCCTGGCAGTTGCTCTTTTGGGCTGGTATGGGGTTGCAGCAGCGGCTGTCGGCTCCGGCTTGGCAGATGTTATAGCAGGTTATTTCATCTATGCTCCGGGAACATTCATCATTAAAGGTTTAATGGGCATTGTAGCGTTGAAATATATCAACGGCAACTATAAGGCAGGCAGATGCATTGTTGGCTATGTTTTGGCAGAAATCTTGATGGTTCTCGGCTATTTTGTTTACGAAATTCCGTTCTACGGAATTGAAGCCGCCTCCACATCTATGCTTTTCAACGATGTTCAGGGACTTTTCGGTGTTATTATCGGTGCGGTTGCGGTTTTGACTGTTAAAAATCGCCTGGAAGCCGGCAGAAAACGCAGTGCCCAAAATGCTTAAATACAACATAAATATTCCACGCAAACAAGCGTCCTGTATAAAACAGGGCGCTTTTTAACTTTATATACCTCAAACGATATCAAAAAATCCAACAAACCAAACGGATAATATTTATTTGCTATTATCTGAAAACAATGTACGCAGGTGGTAAAATGACTAAAAAAATCTATGCTAAAACAAAGAATAGCAGATTGACACAAAGAAAGCGAATAATTAAATCAGCGCCCGTATTCACACCTCGACCTGTAGCAGTGGAGTATATTGGCGGCTGGAATTTGTTGGTTACATTCAATAATGGTGAAAGAAAGGTCTGTAACTGCGATGACATTCCAAACAGCAACAGAGAATGCGACAAACCGTTGCAGGACATCAATGTTTTCAAAAACGCTTTTATCAATGATTTAACGGTGGCTTGGAATGACAACTTGGAAGTTTGTCCTGATGGTTTATATAAAGGAAGTGTTCCTTACAGTAAATGGCTTGAAGGACAAACACAACATATAGAATAATTTGCAACACATAGGCTGTTTTTCATTCCATAAAAGAGTAGTTTTATAACAGATATATTTACTTTACATAATATATATTATGCGAAGTGATATGTCGCACGAACAGCCGCCGAAACAAGGCAGCGAAACATTTATTCTTCAGAAAACAACAAGCCATTAAGAAACCCTATTATTGATTGATTTGCAATAGCAACAGGTTCATCATTAAGACCTTTTAAGACTGCTCACTAATGGATGTTTGCGCACCATAGCATTAAAACAAGCTAACAAACCGCAAAAACACATCACACAAATACGTATCAATATTAATATAATATTAATATATAGTACAAAAAACAGTACAAAAAAAACACACAAAAATAATCCAAACTTAAATCTGAACCTGTAATCCAATGCAGTAAACAACAAGCACTAAAAACCGATAGTATTTTTATAAACACCCAATGAATAAAAGTTTTCCACAATTTAAATTATCAACAAGTTATCCACACCAGTCAAAATTGCCTAAATATTCATCAATATACATCAAACGGGGCAAGACCGTGGTATTTGTATTAATATACAGCAATATGTATGCTCCTCTTTCATGTATATTTATATTATTTATATTTATATTATTCTTCTTTGTA
>JAHZFN010000014.1:0-2266 GCA_019421315.1 Peptococcaceae bacterium
ACAAAGCCTCGGAGAAAAAAAATGCTGAAAAAATTGCGGCTTTGCAAAAAATCACAGCCAAAATCAATTTGCTATTGAAAAATTTGCAAAGCGGCGATACGGCAGGCAGATTTACCGACGATTATGAAATAATAGAAAAGTTGGCGCAGGTAAACGCAGAATTTATCGAATTTGCCGCAAACAACACTGCTTTGGCGGCAGACGGGAAAACGGTTGATAAACTGCTGCGAATTTCCGAACAGACAATTAAGTCGCTGGAAATCAACCTGCAAATTTCCGAACTGGAAAAATACAGTAGGGCATATTACGAAAACGATGCTCCTTTGATCGCTGACAGCGAATATGACGAAAAACTGCGGGCTTTGAAGCAGATTGAGGACGAAAATCCCGAATTGCGGGAGGATTATTCACCGACTGTCAGGGTTGGCGGCAGTAGAAGCGAAAAGTTTTCTGCCGTTACCCATACCGTGCCGCTTTTGTCTTTGGCAAACGCTTTCAACGAAAACGATTTGCGGGATTTTGACAGCCGCTGTGAAAAGCTGGCGGAACAGAAGCTCCAATACGTTCTTGAGCCGAAAATAGACGGCTTGACGATTGCTTTGACCTACGAAAAGGGTGTTTTGGTGATGGCGGCAACCCGCGGCGACGGCGTTGTGGGTGAGAATGTTCTGGAAAATGTGCTGACCATTAAAGATATTCCGCAAAAATTGCCCCAACCCATAGATTTGCAGGTTCGTGGCGAGGTCTATATGCCGAAATCCTCTTTTTTGAAGCTGAACGAAGCCAGAGAGGCGGGCGGCGAAACGCCGTTTGCCAATCCGCGCAATGCGGCGGCGGGATCTCTCAGGCAGCTTGACCCCAAGATTACCGCCAAAAGGGAGCTTTCCGCCTGGATTTACGATATTCTGTCCATTGAAAAAGAGACGCAAATCTATGATACGCAGTACGGCGCCTTGGCTTTTTTGCGGCAGATGGGCTTTAAAGTTACTCCCGATATTGCCAAAGGCGATATTGACGAGATTATATCCGAGGTTGAAAAGTGGCAGACAAAACGCCATACCTTAAGCTACGATATTGACGGCTTGGTTTTGAAGGTGAACGATTTGGCGGTCAGGGCGGAGCTGGGCAGCACGGCAAAAGCTCCCAGAGGCGCCATAGCTTATAAATTCCCGGCGGAAGAAAAAGAAACCGTTGTCAAAGATATTGTGGTCGGCGTGGGCAGAACGGGCGTTTTGACGCCCCTTGCCGTTTTCGAACCGACTTGGGTGGCAGGCTCCACCATCAGCAAGGCGACACTGCACAACGAAGATATGGTAAAAGAAAAGGATATTCGTATCGGCGACCATGTGCTGATTCATAAAGCGGGCGACGTTATTCCCGAAGTTGTCAGAGTGCTGAAAGAAAAGCGCAGCGGTTCGGAAAAAGAGTTTGTTATGCCGAAAAACTGCCCCGAACGGGGCAGTCATGCCGTGCGCCTGGAGGCCGAGGCCGCTTGGCGCTGTACCAACAACAGCTGCCCCGCGCAAATCAGGGAGGGCTTTGCCCATTTTGTTTCCAGAAACGCCATGGATATCGACGGCTTCGGTATTGCCATGGTAAATCAGCTTTTGGACAGCGGTTTGGTGAAAAATATCGCCGATATTTACACTCTGCGTTTTGAAGATTTGGTGAATTTGGAAAGAATGGCGGAAAAATCCGCCAACAACTTGCTTGCCGCCATCGAAAAGAGCAAAAGCAATCAGCTCAGCTCCCTTTTGACAGGCTTGGGCATACCGATGGTCGGTGAAAAAGCGTCCAAAATTTTGGCAAAAAAATTCGGCAGTATGGAAAATCTGCAAAAAGCGACAGCCGAGGATTTGACGGCTGTTTCGGAAATCGGCGGCAAAATTGCCGATTCTGTTGTTGCCTGGTTTGCCGAGGATCATAACAAAAAGCTTGTGGCAAGGCGTCGGGAATTGGGCGTTAATATGACGGAGGACGTGCAAGCGGGCGGCAATAGGCTGGACGGTTTGACGTTTGTTATAACGGGAACTCTGCCCAATATGTCCCGTGAAGAGGCGAAAAAACTGATTGAGGATAACGGCGGCAAGGCGGCGGGCAGTGTCAGCAAAAAAACCGATTATCTGCTGGCGGGCGAAAAAGCAGGCAGCAAATTGGAAAAAGCTCAGTCTCTCGGTGTAAAAATTATTAATGAAAATCGGCTTATTGAGCTAATATCTGAATAAATATGCAATAATTACCATAAAAATCCCCCATATACTGTATA
>JAHZFN010000014.1:2276-2747 GCA_019421315.1 Peptococcaceae bacterium
TGATTGTTGGCGGTTAGGCATTTATGATAAGATTTTTAGAAATTTTCTCACAAAAAAGTAGAAAATTCTACTGGAAATATATAATCTTTTGTGGTATAATAATTCAAGAAAATATATTATAAATTGGAATAATGTTGTCAGAGATGACCCAATTTAAAGTTGGATTGAGGTGTTTTATGTGAGAAACAAGAAATTTAAGGTGGGTGTGCGTTACGCTTGGTGTAAATCCTGCGGCATTTGTGTGGCTCTTTGCCCAACAAAAATCATTAAGCAGGACGAAGACGGCAAAGCGATTGTTGAAAATTCCGAAGGCTGCATCGGTTGCCAGATGTGCTCTTTGCATTGCCCGGATTTTTGTATAGAAGTTCGTGAAATGTATGCCATCAGCTTGCCCAACAGCGGCAAAACCGTTTATACCGAAGTGTAGCAAAGGAGTGAAACTATGACAAACAATGCGAAAAAAACCTGGAA
>JAHZFN010000141.1:0-1079 GCA_019421315.1 Peptococcaceae bacterium
CCCCAATGAACAAAAATACGAAATCATTACCATGCTGAAAAGCTTCCACGGCAGAACCATGGCAACCATAACGGCAACAGGCCAAGCAAAGGTGCAAAAAGGCTTTGAACCTCTGCTTCCGGGATTTAAATATGTTGATTATAACGACATCGATGCTTTGAAAGCAGCCGTAACCGATGCAACCTGCGCCGTAATGCTGGAACCCGTGCAGGGTGAGGGCGGTGTTATTCCCGCAGATGACGAGTATTTGCGGCAGGTACGGGCTCTTTGCGATGAAAAAGGTCTTTTGCTGATTTTCGACGAAGTTCAGGTTGGCATGGGCAGGACAGGCAAACTTTTCGCATATCAAAACAGCGGTGTTGTGCCTGATATTTTGACACTTGCCAAGGCTTTGGGCGGCGGCGCTCCCATCGGCGCTGTTATGGCAAAAGATGAAGTTGCGGCGCACTTTAAGCCCGGCGACCACGGTACAACATTCGGCGGCAATCCTCTGGTTACGGCGGCAGGCGTTGCGGCAGTAACGGAGCTGATTGAAAAAAAACTGCCTGAAAATGCCTGCAAAATCGGCAAATATATGGAACAAAAATTTGCCGAATTAAAAGAAAAATATAATTTTGTCGAAGATACCAGAGGCAAAGGCTTGATTCTCGGCTTGAAACTCTCTGTCCCGGGCGCAGGCATTGTTAAATCCTGCCTGGAAAAAGGACTTCTCATCAACTGTACGGCAGGCGATGTTCTGCGTTTTGTGCCGCCTTTGAATATCACGGAAAAAGATGTTGACGACTGCATAGAAATTTTAACCCGGGCTTTGGACGAGGTTAAATAAAAATTCGGTAATAGTCTGAATAAAAGCTGTATAATTACAGTGTATATTGCATAATCACCCTGTGTATTTGCATATTTTAATAAAAAATATGAAAAAATTGTAAAAAAGACGAATTTTGTCTTTAACAAGCGAAAAAAAGTGCTATAATGAATTTAGTTAAGAAATTTAGATAGGCTTTATAACATTCTTTGGAATGGCTTATAATAAAAATTTTGAGTTATTAATAAATTTTCAAGAAAAATATTCCTTTTTT
>JAHZFN010000141.1:1089-4662 GCA_019421315.1 Peptococcaceae bacterium
ATATTAAGGAGTGAAGAAAAAAATGAGTGAAGCTAAAAAAGTTATTCTCGCTTATTCCGGCGGTCTTGATACTTCTATCATCATCGCTTGGCTGAAAGAAAATTACGGTTATGATGTAATCGCTATGTGTGCTGATGTCGGTCAGGGCGACGAATTGGAACCCCTGCGTGAAAAAGCCATCAAAACAGGCGCTTCCAAGCTGTACATTGAAGATTTGAAGGATGAATTTGTTAAAGATTACATCTGGCCTACATTAAAAGCAGGCGCTGTTTACGAAAACAAATATTTGCTGGGTACATCCTTTGCCCGTCCTCTCATTGCCAAAAGAATGGTTGAAATTGCCCATCAGGAAGGCGCAGTTGCCATCGCTCACGGCGCAACAGGAAAAGGCAATGACCAAGTTCGTTTTGAATTGGCAGTAAAAGCTCTTGACCCCAATTTGGAAATCATAGCTCCTTGGCGCATTTGGGATATTCAATCCCGTGACCAGGCTTTGGAATATGCAGCAGCCAGAAACATTCCTCTGCCTGTAACCAAAAAAGATAACTATTCCATGGACAGAAACCTCTGGCATCTCAGCCATGAAGGTATGGATTTGGAAGATCCCTGGAACGAACCTAACTATGAAATGCTGAAAATCTGCACAGACCCCGAAAAAGCTCCCGACAAACCTACATACATCGAAATCGAATTTGAAAAAGGTGTTCCCGTAAAAGTTGACGGCAAAGCTATGAAACCTGCTGATTTGGTAGCTTATGTTAACGAAGTTGCGGCAGCCAACGGCGTAGGCATTATGGATATGGTAGAAAACCGTTTGGTAGGCATGAAATCCCGCGGTGTATACGAAACACCCGGCGGCACAGTTCTTTATGCGGCACATCAGAATCTGGAAGAACTTTGCTTGGACCGTGTAACAATGCACTTCAAACATCAGGTTGCTCAACGCTATGGCGAATTGGTATATGACGGCGTATGGTACAGCCCTCTGCGTGAAGCATTGGATGCTTTTGTTGATTCCACACAAGAATGCGTTACAGGTACGGTTCGTCTGAAACTCTACAAAGGCAACATCATCGGCGCCGGTACAAAGAGCCCGTACTCCCTGTACAGCGAGGACTTTGCAACATTCGGTGTTGACGAAGTTTATAACCAAGGCGATGCCACAGGCTTCATCAACCTCTTTGCACTGCCTTTGACAGTAAGAGCAAAACTTTATGGTGACCAGGCCAAAAAACATCTCTCCGACGAAGTTCGTGTTCCTGCCGCTGTTAAAGAAGACTAATTTATGAAAAATTAAATAAAAATTTTTTAACGCCCCGATTTTTTTCGGGGCGTTTTTTTGCGGAAAATTTGCTTGCCTTTGCTTGAATTTTATACTTTTTGTCAATCAAGATATTGTGGAAAAAAAGTTTTTGCTGCGGCAGAGGCGGTATATGTTGTGTGGCGTAATACAAATTTATGAGGAAAATTGTATTAAATATCCAACGGTTGTTATGTGAACAAAGGCTGAATTTTTGCTTTTGGGGCTTGCAATCAAAGGCGTTATGCGATAAAATACCTGTTATAAAGAGGATTTGCGGGGTTTGTGTCGAAACAAACTAATATGTATAGTTATGCTAACGATGCGCAAATGCGGATTTACTGCGGTTTTTATGCGCTGCCGTTACGGTAAAAAGAGAAACAAAACTTGATAATTTAGGCGTAAAATCAAGATTGCCGCTTTGAAAACAAAGGGTGGGTTTACGCCTGTTTCATATTGTTTGAGTGGGTTGCGGTGAAAAATTCTTTTGCTGATTGGAGCCGAGAAACAATCCAAACAGAGTTTAAGAATATAACAGAAATTTTGGTTGAATTTTAAGTTTGGTTTCGTAACAAAAACTAAGATTAACAAGTAGGTGAGAACAAAAAATGATCAAGATGTCAAATGTGTACAAGTCCTATGAAAAGGACGGAAATTTGGCTCTCAACAACATTTCCTTACATATTGAAAAAGGTGATTTTGTATTTTTGACGGGTCAAAGCGGTGCCGGTAAAAGCACCCTTATCAAATTGCTGTTCAGGGAAATTCTGCCCGATTCCGGTCAGATTTTTGTTGCCAACCGCAGCATTATCCGCCTTTCCGCCAAGGAAACGGTAATGCTCCGCCGCAACACGGGCGTTGTTTTTCAGGATTTTCGTCTGATGGAAAACAAAACTGTTTTTGAAAACGTGGCTTTCGCCCTGAAGGTTTTGGAATACCCTTGGGCGCATATTAAAGAAACAGTGCCGTTGGTTTTGGAACGGCTGAACATTTTGGAAAAAGCCGATGCTTTTCCCCGCCAGCTTTCCGGAGGCGAACAGCAGCGTGTGGCTTTGGCGAGGGCAATCATCAACAACCCACCAATTTTGCTGGCGGACGAACCCACGGGTAACCTTGACCCTGATACTTCCGACGAACTGATGGAAATTTTCCAGAGAATTCACGAAACGGGTACCACCATCATCATGGCAACCCACGACAAAAGAATTGTGAATAATATGTATAACCGTGTTATCGCTTTGCGGCACGGCGAAATTGTCGGCGATTCCAGAGGAGGTTGGTTGTTATGATAAAGCTTACAAAATGGCGTTACATTCTGCCTGAACCCTTCATTTCTCTGAAACGAAATATCCTGATGACAATCGCCGCTGTTTTGACGGTGGTCATTACTCTGTATCTCTGCGGTATCTTCGGTCTTTTGGTGATGAATATTGACGAAAACGCCACCATGATGGAAAAGTCCGTTGAAATCAAGGCTTTCATTTCCGACGATTTGTCGGACGAACAGGCGGCCGCTCTTTCCGAAACAGTCAAAGGCTTGGACGGCGTTGCCGATGTTAAATATGTCAGCAAGACGGAGGGTCTGGAATCTATGAGTGAGGAATTCGGCGACAGCGCTGATATTTTGGCGGCTGTGCAGACCAACCCTCTGCCAAACTCCTACACAATTTCCGCCAAAACCCCCGAAGACGTTGCTCCCATTGTTAAACAGCTGGAGGGCATGAGCCAGATTGATGAGGTACGTTACGGTCAGGGGACTGTGGAAAACCTCTTCCTTTTGATGAAATGGCTGCGTATTATGGGAGTTGCCATCATGATTTTGCTGGGTCTTTGCGCCGTTGTGCTGATTTCCATGAATATTCGCCTTTCGGTTACCGCCCGCAAAGAGGAAATTCAGGTTATGAAGTATGTGGGCGCCACCAATTCTTTCATCATTTGGCCTTTCATTCTGGAGGGCGTTTTGTTGGGGCTTTTGGGCAGTGTTCTCGCCATCATTCTGGTGCTTTGCTCCTATAACGGCGTTTTGTCCAAAATTGTTACCACATTGCAGTTCATGACATTCCTGAAATTAAGTTCCGTGGCGGGACTGGTTGTTTTTGCAATGCTGGCTGTGGGCATTATTTTGGGTGCTTTGGGCTCCGCCATTGCCGTAAGAAAACACATTCAGGTTTAAAAATAATTTGAAAACGGCTTAAAAATAATATGCGGCAGAAAAAACATCAGGTTTTTTGCAGCATATTTGCCGTTTCCGTTGTATTTAATTATGTGATATA
>JAHZFN010000142.1 GCA_019421315.1 Peptococcaceae bacterium
CAGCAGCTTTCAAGCCGTTAACGTATTTAACAACAGCGGGACCTGCAACTGTACCGGAGTACATAGCGGAAAGCAAAGAGTTTGCGCCCAAACGGTTTGCACCGTGATACATATAATCACATTCGCCGGCTGCGAACAAACCGGGGATTTTGGTTTGATGTTCCCAATTTACATGCAGACCACCCATGAAGTAGTGAACTGCGGGGAAAATTTTCATAGGAACTTTTCTGGGGTCGTCACCATAGAAGGATTCGTAAATTTCCATGATACCGCCGAGACGACGATCCAAATATTCATCGGGAAGATGAGAAAGATCCAAGAAAACTTGGTTTTTGCCGTCAATACCCAAGCCCATTTCCACGCAAACTTTGTAGATAGCGCGGGCTGCAACGTCACGAGGAACCAAGTTGCCGTATGCAGGATACCATTCTTCCAGGAAATACCAGGGTTTACCGTCTTTGTATGTCCATACACGACCGCCGTCACCACGAGCGGATTCGGACATCAAACGAGTTTTGTCATCACCCAGCATACCTGTGGGGTGAATCTGTACGAATTCACCGTTGGCAAAGTCAACGCCGTTTCTGTAAAGAATGCTTGCGGCATGACCTGTGTTAATAACGGAGTTGGTAGATTTGCCGTAAATCATACCTGCGCCGCCTGTTGCGATGATTACAGCGTCGCCCAGGAAGGATTTGATTTCCATTGTAGCAAGGTTTTGTGCAACAACACCCTTACATACACCGTTATCGTCGATGATAACGTCAATCATTTCCCAGCCTTCAAATTTATTTACCAAGCCTGCAACTTCCTGACGACGAACCTGTTCGTCCAAAGCGTAAAGAAGCTGTTGACCGGTTGTAGCGCCGGCAAAAGCGGTACGGTTGTTTTTTACACCACCGAAACGGCGGAGGTCCAGCAAACCTTCGGGAGTACGGGAAAACATAACGCCCATACGGTCCATGGCATAGATGATACCGGGAGCGGCTTCGCACATACCTTTAACAGGTGTTTGGTTAGCCAAAAAGTCGCCGCCGTAAATTGTATCGTCAACGTGCTGCCATGTTGTATCGTGTTGACCTTTGGTGTCCAAGCAAGCGTTTACGCCACCCTGCGCACATACGGAGTGAGAGCGTTTAACGGGAACCAAAGAGATTAAGTCTACAGGAATTTGTTTTTCGGTAACTTTCATTGTGGCCATCAAACCGGCCAAACCGCCACCGACAATGATAACTCTACCTTTGTTCATTAGTGTATTACCTCCTTTATATAGTTACTTTCCTATGCGGAAAGTCTGATAGCAAAAAGAATTGCAACTGCAGCAATAGTCAAAACAACGAACAAAAGAACTGCGCATACGGAGAAAATCTTTTGAGCTTTTTCGCCTTGGCTGATGCCCCATGTCAAACAGAATGTGAAAAGACCGTTTGTGAAGTGGTAAATAGCAGCTGCCACACCAATGATATAAAGAATGAAGTTAACGGGATTTTGCAGAACCTGAACCATATAGTCCATCATGCCGGCAGGATCTCTGGGGGCGATGAAACGCATTACTGCAACGTGCCAAATCAAGAACAAAGCAATGATTACGGCAGTAATTCTTTGCAGATAGAAAGCCCAGTTTCTGTAATATTTGTATTGAGTAACATTGTTTTTAGCTTTGTAAACAATGTAAAAGCCGTAAATACCATGGAACAGCAAAGGCAAACCGATAATAACGATTTCTGCCAGCAATACGTAATTATGGATGTGTTCGGATTCCATAATACTGATGAAAAATTCGTAGTTGTCCAATCCTGCGAAAACGCTGGAGTTAATGAACAGGTGAACCAACAAGAAAATACCAATCGGAATTAATGCGATCAAAGAGTGAAATCTTCTGATAAAGAAGTTTCGGTTGTTAGATTGAGTCAACGATCTATCCCCTTTCTTTCATGTGTTTGTTTTTTTCTTTTCTTCAACCAAATATGTATAAAAACTATCCTATAACCTTTCCTGCCAAGTGCCAGGTTTTTGCCTCGTCGATTTTAACATCAACGATTTTTCCTACCAGTTCGGGTCCTCCGGGGAAGACCACAACCTTGTTGCCGGCAGATCTTCCGGTGTAGGTTCCGGCGCTTGTTTTACTCACCCCCTCAACTAAAACTTTTATAATTTTATTTACTAAATCATTATTTATTTGCAGACTGTTGGCGTTTTGCACGTCCAGCAGTCTTTGCAAGCGTTCTTTTTTCACTGCCTCGGAAACCTGGTCGGGATTTTTGGCAGCCACAGTTCCCGAGCGTTTGGAATACAAAAATGTAAAGGCAGAATCAAATTTACATTCTTTGACAAAATCAAGACTTTTCTGAAAATCTCCTTCCGTTTCACCCGGAAAACCGACAATAATATCCGTCGTAACGGCGGCATTGGGAACCTTTTCCCTGATCCTGTCGATAATAGCTTTGTACTTTGCTGTATCGTAGCCTCTGTTCATGGCTTTCAGCGTTTTGTCGCAGCCGCTCTGCAAGGGCAGATGAAAATGCGAACAAACCTTTGGCAGTGTGGCTATTGTATCCACCAAATCCAAAGAAAAATCTCTGGGGTGTGAACTCATATAACGAATTCTTTCAATGCCGTCTATTTTGTCCAGTTCCACCAAAAGCTTGGCAAAAGACCAATCGTTGTCTTGTCTGTCTTTGCCGTAGGAATTGACGTTTTGCCCCAGCAAAGTAATCTCTTTGCAGCCGTCCGCCGCCAAGTCCTTAACTTCATTAACTATGGCGTTGAAATCGCGGCTGCGTTCTCTGCCGCGGACATAAGGCACAATACAATAGGAACAAAAATTATTGCACCCGTAAATTATATTCACCTGAGCTCTGTATTTATCAGTTCGGCAGACAGGTAAAATATCGGGAAAATCGTTGTTATCCTGACTTATATCGATAATTTGTCCGCTGCCCGCCAAAACTCGGCTGATATATTCCGGCAGTCTGTGCTGCTGGTACGTTCCCAAAACGATGTCTATATGCCGTCCCATTTTGTTTATGGTATCCTGTATACTTTTCTGCTGAGTCATACAGCCGAGGACAGCCAAAATGACGTTGGGATTTTTATATTTGTAATTTTTGATGTTGCCGATAAACCCCCAAATTTTGTTTTCGGCGCTTTCACGGATGCAGCAGGTATTGGCAATGATGATATCCGCATTGTCGATAACGGATGTCTCTTCATAGCCGTCTTTCAAGAGCAGACCGGCAATAAT
>JAHZFN010000143.1 GCA_019421315.1 Peptococcaceae bacterium
TTCCGTAACAGCAGTTAAAATGCAGTTGGCACCAAGAGCCTTGGCAGGCATAATTTCTGCCCGAATACTGTTGCCGATTATCCAGCTTGCCGACGGCTCAAAGCCGTGCAGACGCATAATTTCCGCATATACCTGCGGCGTCTTGTTTTCAACAACATAGGTTTCGGCAAAATAATGCTTCAAACCGCTGTTTTTGATTTTTTGCCGCTGGGAATCTTCGTCGCCTCTTGTTACCAAAACCATGGTAAAATCGTCATCGTTCCACAGCTCATCCAGCAAATCTTTGGCGCCGTCCACCAAACGGTGTTCGGCGGTTTTTATTTGCCAGGCAATTTCCATCAACTCCATGGCAGTTTCGTCTTTATATTCCAAATTCAGCTTTTGACAGTAAAAATCATAAGTTTTTTCGGCGGCTTTGGCAAAAAGCTCCAGCTTGAAGCTGCCCGCTTCCTCCACCATTTCCTGATCAAAGCTGTCAAAAGTATAGTAAAGATTATCGTCGATAATGCCCTCGTCTTCCATTCTTGCCAATATTTCGTTTGTTATCCGCAAAAAAACGGAATGGGTTTCTATCAATGTATCGTCCAAATCAAAAATCAAAAGCTGTTTCATTTTTCTGTTTTTCCTCGTTTGTATGTATTATTTACGCAGTTTGGTCAGGCGAATATCCCTTTTGACGGGCAAAAGGCATGGTTTGCAAACAGAAATTATGCGGGAAATAATCCTTTCGCCCAAAATATTCTGCAATTCGGCCAAATGCAGATTGGTTGTGATCACCATCGGCAAATCGTTGTTTATGCGGTAATTAATCAAAGAAAACAGCTTGTTGCGAGTCCATTCGGAAAAATTATGAGCTCCCAAATCGTCCAAAATCAAAACTCCCGCATTTTTGGCGCTGTTCATCAATTCCATTTCGGTAAATTCGCCCATATTGTCGTAACTCATGCGTATTTCGTCCAAAAAATCAGGCACAACCAAAAAAAGTACATTTTTGTTGGCGTCAACCAGACTGTTGGCAATGGCAGCCGCCAAATGAGTTTTGCCGCTGCCAACCTGCCCTTGCAGCATTAACCCCATGGGGTTTTGCTCGGTACCGTCGATTACGGCGGCTGAAAACTGCTCAGAAGCCTGCTTGGCTTTTTTTGCATAAGCCAAATAGCTGAATGCACCGCCCACCTTTAAATCGGGGCTTTCGTTGGCGGGATAATACGAAAAATCAAAATTTTCAAATCGCATACTCCGCAAAGCTTTGGGAATTTTGGCGTCCGCAAACCTCTGATGAGCCTGCTTTTGCTTCCAGCAGCGGCAAGGGTGCGTATTGCCGTTTTTATCAAAAACAACACCTGTATCGCCGCATATGGAGCAATTAACCTTGCGCACGGCGGCGCTGCCGTCTGCCATTGTGCTCCGCCAATTTATTGAATTGAAATTTTCAAAATCTACCATAATAAAGCCTCAACAATTCTTGTGTTTAAAGATTTTTAATTCTGAATTTTTTTAAATATTATAAATTTTAAATATTATAAATATCGTTGTAGTCCGTTTCATTGGTCATAATATTATGCTTGCTTTTGGCTGTCCGCTGTTTTTTTGCGGCGGGAGCTTTGCTTTTTCCCGCAGCATTATCCTGCTCCGTTTGCAGCTGCTCCATGGTTTTTATGCCGTCTTTCTGCCAGCGCAGCAATATTTTGTCTATATACGCCAAATTGCAGGTGCCGTGCAAAACAGCTCTTTGCAAAGCTTCTTTCAGCATTTCCGGCGGCCAGCTTTCGTCAATCAGCCAATGATTGATTTTTTCGATTTCCGTCGGCGTCAGCGGCTGACCTTTTTCGTTTTCAAAAAAGCTGTATATCTGCTTTATGATTTGCGGCGTTAAGCAATCGGCTGTTTTCTGCCGAGGAATTGCTTTGGCTTGGCGTTTGCTTTGTTCGCCGTAAACCTGCAAATAAACGGAAAGCTCGAACAGCTCTTTATAAAATCCCGTCAGAGAATAGGCAGGCTCGATTATATTGCCGTCTGCCGCCGTCAAAAAGCCTTTCTTCATAAAGCAGGCAATGATGGCTTCGGCTTCATTGCGGGAAATATGAAGAAAGCTTTGCAGATTTTCAGATTTAAGCAGGTGGCTTTCGGCAGAAACTGAATTGATTACGGCGATCAGCCATAAACATTCCCTTTCCGTCAGCCCCAGCTCAGGGTAATGCCGCAAAAGCAAAGCGGGAGCATACGCCTTATCCGTAAATATATTGTTTATAAAATCAATTTCGTTTTTTGTCAGTTTTGTCATTTCAACCTCTGTTTCATGTTGATTATTGCGATTGATGTTAATTGATTGCTATTTTTGTTATTTTTTCCATACAGATGGCAGGAACAAAATCAAAACAGTGTAGATTTCCAGCCTGCCGATTAGCATAAGTATGCTCAAAATAATTTTGCCGAAAGCAGGAACCACATCATAACTGCCCAAAGCACCGATTTGCCCAAAAGTGGGTCCGACGTTGGCTATGCAGGAAAGCGCCGCCGTCAACGAATCGTAAACAGGAAATCCGCTCAAAGCAACCAGTGATGCGCCGACAAACACCAAAATCAAAAACATCAAGATAAAATGAATTGTCGAAGATATGCTTTTTTCCGGTACAATGCGGTTGTTCAGACGAACGCTGACTATGGCTCTGGGGTGTACGGAGGTTTGCAGCTGAGCCAGACAGCTTTTGACTGCTATGCACCAGCGGGGAATTTTAATGGAACCCGCTGTGGAGCCGAAACAGCCGCCGACAAAAAACAGCGCCAAGATGATCAGCTGCGCAAAATGCGGCCACTGTTCGTAATTGCCTGTGCTAAACCCTGTTGTGGTGATAATTGTCACAACCTGAAAACAAGCCTCCCGCAGGTAGTGTTCGGCTGTTTCGCCGATAAAAACCTGAGAATTCATCAAAATGAGAGTGATAAAAGCAGTGGCTGCCAATATAATTGCGGTATAAACTTTAAACTCTTCGCTTCGAAAATATAAGTTTTTCTTTCTGACAAAGAGGAAATACAAATAAGCGATGTTCGCTCCCGACAAAAACATAAATAAAATAATTGTCCATTGAATAACGGGACTGTTAAAAGCACCGATACTGTCGCTGCGGCTGGAAAAACCGCCCGTCGACACGGTACTGAACGCATGGCAAAAAGCGTCAAACAACGTCATGCCTTCGATTTTCAAAAGAATAAT
Source organism: Peptococcaceae bacterium (assembly GCA_019421315.1). Taxonomy (GTDB): domain Bacteria; phylum Bacillota; class Dehalobacteriia; order UBA4068; family UBA4997; genus JAHZFN01. The sequence goes on from JAHZFN010000143.1 coordinate 3,215, forward strand.
CAGCACGATTGTCATGGCGGTATAAGTCATCCACATAATCATTGACGTTTCGCTGATTTTCGGCGTCAAACGTTCTGTATGACTGCTGCCCGGAGTTTCCGCATTGTAAAGATTGCTGGCGCCTTTGCTGTGGGAAGAAATTGCCACAATCAGCACCACAATACCCATGCCGCCCAGCCAATGGGTCAGCGCCCGCCACATAATCAACCCCTGAGGATAAATTTCAACGTTGCTCAAAACAGTAGCTCCCGTGGTGGAGAAGCCGCTCATGCTTTCAAAAAAAGCGCTGGCAAAATCAGGCAGCATACCCGACAGCATATACGGCAGCGTACCCAGCAAAGAAGCCAAGAGCCAGCCGAAGGTTACCAAGGCGAAGCCTTCCCTT
>JAHZFN010000144.1:0-371 GCA_019421315.1 Peptococcaceae bacterium
GGAAATGCTGAATGTTTTGAGCCGTAACCTTAACGGATTTTGTCTTTTTGGCGACAATATCCCGAACCGTGCGGCGGCAAACCTTGGCAATATGTCTTTCCAGACTTCTTACACCTGCTTCACGGGTATATTTGCGGATGATTTCTCTGACAGCGTTTTCACTGAAAGTAATCTGTTTGGCTTTCAAACCATGCTCTTTCATTTCCTTGGGGATCAAATGCCTGATGGCAATCTGCAATTTTTCTTCCTCGGTATAGCCTGGAAGTCTGATAATTTCCATTCTGTCCCAAAGGGGCGCAGGAATGGTATTCTCATCGTTTGCCGTCGTTACAAACATCACCTTGGAAAGGTCGAAAGGCACTTCGATGTAA
>JAHZFN010000144.1:381-10944 GCA_019421315.1 Peptococcaceae bacterium
AATGGTCGCTGAAATTATTGTTTTGGGCAGGATCCAAAACCTCCAGCAAAGCGCTGGCGGGATCTCCCCGAAAATCATTGGCAAGCTTATCGATTTCGTCCAAAAGGAAAAGAGGATTTAAAGTGCCTGCCGTTTTCATGCTTTGGATAATGCGTCCCGGCATAGCGCCGATATAAGTTCGGCGATGGCCTCTGATTTCCGCTTCATCCCGCACGCCGCCCAAAGAAATGCGCACATATTTGCGGTTCAAAGAACGGGCGATGGATGCCGCCAAAGAAGTTTTGCCGACACCGGGCGGTCCCACAAAGCAAAGAATGGGACCTTTCAGCGTATTGGTCATCTGTTTAACTGCCAAATATTCCAAAATGCGTTCCTTAACCTTATCCAAACCGTAATGGTCGCTGTTCAGAATTTTTTCCGCATTGATAATATTCTTGTTGTCTTTGGTTTCCTTATCCCAGGGCAAGTCAAGCAGCCAGTCGATATAGTTTTCGATAACGTTGGCTTCCGCCACCATCGGCGGCATATTTTTCAGGCGGGAAAGCTCTTTCTCGATTTTTTCCGAAACATAGTCGGGCAGCTTTCTGCCTTCCATTTTGGCACGGATATTTTCGATTTCGGAGTTTCTGTCCTCCTGCTCGCCAAGTTCTTTCTGCACTGCCCGAATTTGTTCACGCAGATAATATTCTTTTTGGTTTTTGTCGATTTGCGCCCGCACCCGATTACCGATTTTGCGTTCCAGCTCGATAATTTCAACTTCTTTTAAAACCATCTGCAAAAGCAGTTCCACTCGTTCCTTTACGTCCGCGGCTTCCAGAATTTTCTGGCGTTCGGAAAGCTGCAGCTGCAAATTGGCGCCGACAATATCAGCCAGTCTGCCGGATTCTTCCACCATACCCATGTTGGCGACAACTTCAGGCGAAACCTTTTTGTTCAAAGCCGCATACTGCGGAAACGCCTCCCGCAGGTTTCTGTCAAGAGCCATCAGCTCGATGTCTTCCTCTTTGTTGTCGGAATCCATATGACCTTCCACCCTTGCCACCAAATACGGCGAAAGCTGGGTGTATTCCAAAACAGTACCGCGGCAGATACCCTCCGCCATCAAACGCACAGTGCCGCCCGGCAGTTTCAAAACCTGCTTGATTTCGGCAATGGTGCCAACCTTATATATTTCATCGGCAGTGGGATCTTCGATCATAACGTCTTTTTGCATAACCAAAAAGATTTCTCTGTTTTGCAGCATAGCCTCGTCCAAAGCGGCAATGGATTTTTCCCTGCCAACGTCCAGATGAGTCATGCCGCCTGGGAACACCATAACGCCGCGCAGAGCGATGGCGGGCATTTCTTCCAAAAAATAATCCTCATCGTCGGAAAAAACCGCTTTTTCCGCAGCCTCCGCAATCTTATTTTCTGCTGCCGCCGCAGCTTCGGCAACAGCCTCGTCAATTTGTTTGGCGGTTTCCTCGTCAATATCCAACCCAAAATCATTGGTAAAATCTTTATTATCAGTCATTGTTTCACTCCTAACTTTGACATATACACATACTAAACTATTGTATATTGTACCATAAAAAACAGAAATCATAAAGTTTTTTTTGTTTTTTCGGTGAAAAAACAGGACAAACCATACAATAATCTATATTTTTTATTATTTTATGCCGAAAAAAGGCGAAAAGTACGGCGTTTTTTGGTTATAAATGGCATTTTTTGCAGATATTCAAGAAAAAGTCAAAAAAGGAAGGTAATTTTTTACCTTCCTTTTAATTATATTTTGATTATAATTTAATTTTAAACATATTTTTATAATCTGCCGCAGTTGAATTTTCCGTTTATTTTTCTCGGAAAGCTACGCAATAATTTCCTTGTGGGAATCCGTACCTTTGGTAATCAGCAATGGCTGTGTATGGTTTTCCAAGCTTTCTTTGGTAACAATGCACTTGCTGATGTCTTCTCGGCTCGGCAGGTCATACATAGTATCCAGCATAAGCTCTTCAAAAATCGCCCGCAGACCTCTGGCGCCTGTTTTGCGTTCCAAGGCCTCTTTGGCGGCAACCCGCAAAGCATCTTCCTGGAATTCCAAATCAACGCCGTCCATTTCAAACAGCTTTTTGTACTGCTTGGTCAGGGCGTTTTTCGGCTCTTTCAAAACTCGAACCAAACCGTCCTCGTCCAAAGCATCCAACGTTACCATGATGGGCAAACGACCGACAAATTCAGGAATCAAACCGAATTTAAGCAAATCCTCCGGCAAAATTTTTTGCAAAATTTCGCCGATTTTTTCTTCTTTGACACTCTTGATATCGGCGCCGAAGCCCATGCTTTTAGTTTCCACACGATGCTTAATAATTTTGTCAATGCCGACAAAAGCGCCGCCGCAGATGAAAAGAATGTTTTTTGTATTAATCTGAATCAGCTCCTGGTGGGGGTGTTTTCTGCCGCCTTGGGGCGGAACGGAAGCCACGGTGCCCTCCAGAATTTTCAAAAGGGTCTGCTGCACGCCCTCGCCGCTGACATCACGGGTAATGGACATATTTTCCGCCTTGCGGGAAATTTTATCAATTTCATCAATGTAAATTATGCCCTTTTCGGCTTTTTCGATATTGAAATCCGCTGCCTGGATTAATTTCAGCAAAATATTTTCAACATCCTCGCCCACATAGCCTGCTTCTGTTAAAGATGTTGCATCTGCAACGGCAAAGGGCACATTCAAAATTCTCGCCAAAGTTTCCGCCAGCAATGTTTTACCGCTGCCGGTGGGACCAAGCATAATAATATTGCTCTTTTGCAGTTCAACATCATCCACAACGCTGCCGCAGCGAATTCTCTTGTAGTGATTGTAAACGGCAACCGCCAAAGATCTTTTGGCTTTGTCCTGCCCGATTACATAATCGTCCAGAGTTTGCTTAATTTCTTTTGGAGTCGGCAGTTCCCAGTCTTCTTCCTCTTCTTCAGCTTCCAAAGTATAATCTTCTTCCACAATTTCAGAGCAAAGCTCAACACATTCATTGCAGATATAAACGCCGGGACCGGCAATAAGTTTTTTCACTTGGTCCTGGGATTTTCCGCAAAATGAACATCTGACCATATCTCTGTCATCGGTAGGTTTTGTCATGGGCTGTCTCCTTTTTTAGTGGTTTTCAATAACTTCGTCAATCAAACCGTAGGCTTTGGCTTCGGCGGCTTCCATGAAATTATCGCGTTCTGTGTCATTGCAGATTTTTTCATAGGTTTGACCTGTGCGTTCCGCCATAATATGATTCAGTTTTTCTTTCATTCTGATAATTCTTTTGGCATGAATTTCAATATCCGTTGCCTGACCCTGAGTACCGCCCAAAGGCTGATGAATCATAATTTCGCTGTTGGGCAGTGCATAACGCTTGCCGATGGCTCCCGCTGTCAGCAAAAAAGCGCCCATGCTGGCGGCCATGCCGATACAAATTGTGCTGACGTCGCATTTGATGTACTGCATTGTATCATAAATTGCCATGCCTGCGGTGATGGAACCGCCGGGGCTGTTGATATACAAATGAATATCTTTATCGGGATCCTCCGCTTCCAAAAAGAGCAGCTGGGCAATGATTACATTGGCAACATTGTCGTCAATCTGGCTGCCCAAAAAAATAACCCTGTCCTTCAGCAAACGGGAATAAATATCAAAAGATCTTTCGCCTCTTTCGGTCTGCTCGATGACCATAGGAATTAAAGCGCTCAAAAATATCACACCTTTCACTCACATAATAAAATACACGACTATAAATATATACCCAATGACAGCAGATTTATACAATAAATCCGTCAATCATTGGGTACTTTTTTATAATTATTTGATTACAGCGTTATCATTGACGAAATCAAGAGCTTTCATCAATTTAATGTTATAAGCAAAGTAGTCATAACTGCCGGATTGTTTGAACAAAGCTTTAACTTCGTCCAATTCTTTGTTGTAAGATTTAGCAACATCAGCGATTTGTTTATCGATATCTTCTTCAGTTGCTTCAATATTTTCGGCTTTTGCCACTGCTTCCAGAACCAGATCCTGTTTAACGGCGTGTTCGGCACGTTCACGGTGATGTTCTCTGAAAGCAGACATATCGGTTTTCGCCAATTCAAAGAATTTTTCCAATGTCAAGCCTTGGTACTGCAAATTCTGAGCAAATTCGTTTACCAGATCGTCCATTTTGTTTTCGATCATAACTTTGGGAATGTCAACGGTTGCACCGTCCACAACTTTTTGCAGAATGTCGCGTTTAACCAATTCGTCGGCTTTTTTGTTGGATTTTTCGGTCAGTTCTTCCATGATTTTGGATTTCAATTCTTCAACTGTATCGCAGTCTTCACGAACGTCTTTAACAAATTCGTCGTTCAGTTCGGGCAGATTGCGGCGGCGAATTTCATGTACTTTAACTTTGAAAACAGCAGGTTTGCCTGCCAGGTTTTCAGCCTGATAATTTTCGGGGAAAGTTACGTTAACATCAATTTCATCGTCTTTTTTAGCACCGATGATTTGTTCTTCAAAACCGGGAATAAAGGTGTTGGAACCGATGTTCAAAGGATAATTTTCGCCTTTGCCGCCTTCAAAAGCCACACCGTCTTGGAAACCTTCAAAGTCGATTACAGCAATATCGCCGTTTTCAACTGTGGCATCATCGCCCAAAGTTTCCATTTTGCCAACACGTTCACGCATTTTTTTGATTTCGGCGTCAACATCGTCGCCTGTGGGCATTTCCACAATTTTATGCACTTCAACGCCTTTGTATTCACCCAATTCGGCTTCGGGTTTCACAACAACCACTACTTCAAACTTAACGTCTTTGCCCAGTTCCATTTCCTGAATGTCAACGGCGGGTCTGTCAACGGGCATTAAGTCAACTGTTTTGAAGATTTCTTCATAGCTCATGTTGAAAACATCGTCAAAAGCCTGCTGCAAAATGTTAGCTTGTCCAACGTAGTTTTCCAAAACTTTCTGGGGAACATGACCGGCACGGAAACCGGGGATTTTAACTTCTTTGCCGACAGCTTTAACAGCTTTGGGATAAGCCAGCTCCAAATAGGAAGCGGGAGCAACAACTTCGATTTTTGCCACATTGGCGTTTCTTTCTTTTAATACTGCACTTACCAAACTCATTCTTATGCATCCTCCTAAATTTATATCAGCAATTAATTATAATCAATTTACTTACTATAATAATCACTATAATTATTATTTTGTGCCAAATTATACAAAATCCATTAAATGTATAAGCAACCAAACTGTATTATAACACATAATCCGGTACTTTAACAAGTCCTAAACAAAAATCTCTGCCTCAACACCCAAAAGGTTTTTGTTGGCTTCCAAAACAGGCTGTACCATTTCAGCCAAAAATTCTTCCGTCTGCTCTTTAGCACGACCGATATAAAGGGATGGTTCAAGATGAGATTCCAGTTCTTCCAATGTCATATCAAAAGCGGGGTCGGCGGCGATGAGTTCCAACAAATTGTTTTCTTTGCCCTCAACCTTAATGCGGGCAGCAGCAGCCATGGAATGCTGACGAATTCTTTCGTGGAGCTCCTGTCGGTCGCCGCCTTTTTTAACAGCCTGCATCATGATGTTTTCCGTTGCCATGAATGGCAGCTCTGTCCGCAGGCGTTTTTCGATAACCTTGGGATAAACCACCATGTTGCCCGTTACATTAATCAAAAGCTCCAAGATAGCATCCGTTGCCAAAAAACCTTCTGCAATGCTGATACGGCGGTTGGCGGAATCATCGAGGGTTCTTTCAAACCACTGGCAGGCCGCAGTAACGGCGGGATTTAAAACGTCAATAATCACATATCTGGCAAGGGAGGCAATACGTTCGGAACGCATTGGGTTTCTTTTGTATGCCATGGCGGAGGAACCGATTTGATTTTTCTCAAAGGGTTCTTCCATCTCTTTCAAATGCTGCAAAAGACGCAGATCGTTGGAAAATTTATGAGCTGTTTGAGCTATGCCGCCCAAAACGTTCAAAACTCTGGCGTCAACCTTGCGGGAATAAGTCTGCCCCGAAACGGCGTAGCATTTATCAAAGCCCATTTTGTTGGCAATGCGTTTTTCCGCTTCTTTGACTTTGGCATGGTCGCCGTCAAAAAGACTCAAAAAGCTGGCTTGGGTGCCTGTTGTGCCTTTGGAACCAAGCAGTGCCAAACCATCCAGTTGATGTTCCAGATCGTCCAAATCCATCAAAAGTTCATTCATCCACAATGTGGCACGTTTGCCCACTGTTGTGGGCTGAGCAGATTGAAAATGGGTAAAAGCCAAGGTGGGCAGAGCTTTGTATTCATCAGCGAATTTTGCCAGCTGCGCCAAAACATTGATGATTTTTGTACGAATCAAACGCAGACCCTCACGCATAATGATAATGTCTGTGTTGTCACCTACATAGCAGGAGGTTGCACCCAAATGAATTATGCCTTTGGCATGGGGGCATTGGTCACCATATGTATGCACGTGCGCCATAACGTCATGACGCAGTTTCTTTTCGTACTGAGCCGCCAAATCGTAATCAATATCTTCGGCATGTGCCTTTAATTCATCAATTTGCTCATCGGTAATGGGCAGACCAAGTTCTTTTTCGGTTTCTGCCAAAGCAATCCAAAGTTTACGCCAGGTGCGGAATTTGTTGTTGGCGGAAAAGATATAAAGCATTTCCTTGCTGGCATAACGCCCTGCCAGAGGACTGCTGTAAACATCGTTATTCAAATCAATCTACTCCTTTTTTATGATACTGCAATTTTAATTTATGTTTTTTAACTTGCAGTTAATTTCAAACAAAACTCGGTTTCTTGGTTTCTGTATAAAGCACAACACAGTCTGCCACCTTGGCGGCGGCAGGCCGTGTTAAAAAAGCATATGTAAGAATTACAGACCCAAACGACGGAAAACTTCCTGATAAGCTTCCACTTCGCCGCCCAAATCACGGCGGAAACGGTCTTTGTCCAGTTTTTCGTTGGTTTCAATATCCCAAAGACGGCAGGTATCTGGAGAAATTTCGTCTGCCAAAATGATTGTGCCGTCGTCCAAGCGACCGAATTCGATTTTGAAGTCAACCAGGCGAATACCTGCTTCTTTGAATTTTTCAATCAGAGCAGCGTTGATTTTGAAAGCCAAATCGGCAATTGTATCAAGTTCTTCTTTTGTTGCCAGTTCCAAAGCGGTAATTTGGTAACTGTTAATCATAGGATCGCCCAAATCATCTCTTTTGTAGCAGAATTCCAAGGTGGGATTGGCAAGCTGAATACCTTCTTCCACGCCGAAACGTTTAGCAAAGGAGCCTGCTGTAACATTACGGATAATAACTTCCAAAGGCACAATTTTAACTTTTTTCACCAAAGTTTCGCGGTCGTTAAGCTCTTTTACCAAATGAGTGGGAATACCTTTGGTTTCCAAATAAGCCATCATGGCGTTGGACATTCTGTTGTTGACAATGCCTTTATCGGCGATAGTGCCTTTTTTCAAACCGTTAAAAGCGGTAGCATCATCTTTATACTGAACCATGTAAATTGCGGGGTCTTCGGTTTTGTAAACTTTTTTGGCTTTGCCTTCGTATAACATATTTTTAATTTCCATATTCATACCTCTTTCTTTTATTTTAACAGTTTTCGCATTGTTATTATTTATATATTTATTTGGATAACACAGAAATTATTTCAGCTTTTCCTGTATCATCTGATTAACCTTGCCGGCGTTTGCCTGACCTTTGGTGGCTTTCATAATTTGACCAACCAGGAAACCGATTGCGGCTTTTTTGCCTTTTTTGTAATCTTCCACGGATTTCGGATTGTTGGCGATAACCTCGTCAACCATTTTTTCCAAAGCACCGTCGTCGCTGACCATTTCCAAACCGTTATCCTTAACATATTTTTCGGGGTCAATGTTTTCGGCGTAAATAATTTCAAAAATCTGCTTGGCTGTGGTTTTGTTGATTTTGCCGCCGTCAACCAGTTTAACCAATTTACCCAGATTTTCGGCACTGAATTTAATATCCTCGGGATTGCCGCCTTCTGCATTCAAAAGACGCATACAATCGCCGTTTATGAAATTGGCAACGGCTTTGGCATTGCCGCAGAAATCCGTTGCGGCCTCAAAAATTTCTGCCAAATGGCGGGAACGAATCAAGAGATCCGCATCATAAGCAGAAAGTTTGAAATCGGCAATATAGCGAGCTTTCTTTTCATCGGGCATTTCCGGCTGACGGCTCTTGATTTCCGCAATCCATTCATCGCTGATGTTCATCGGTGCCAAATCGGGTTCCGGGAAATATCTGTAATCGTGAGCATTTTCTTTGGAACGCATTGCGTAACCGATACCTTTTTCGTCATCCCAACGGCGGGTTTCCTGAACAACCTTGCCGCCTTCTTCGATTACATCAATCTGGCGGTAAATTTCAAACTCAATGGCTCTTTCCATTGCCTTGAGTGAGTTCAGATTTTTGGTTTCGGTTCTTGTACCCAAAACATCGGAGCCGACAGGTTTAACAGACAAATTGACGTCGGCACGCATGGAGCCTTCCTGCAATTTGCAGTCGGAAATTCCCAAATATTCAAATGTAGACTTTAATTTATTGAAATAAGCGATGGCTTCTGCCGCATTTGTCATATCCGGTTCGCTGACAATTTCAATCAAAGGCACGCCGCAGCGGTTGTAGTCAATCAAGGTGCCGCCGTTCATGGAATCGTGAATCAGCTTGCCTGCATCTTCTTCCATATGAATTTGGTGGATACGGACTTTTTTGCTGCCGCCGTCCTCTGTTTCAATTTCCACCCAGCCGTTGCGGCAGATGGGCAGATAAAGCTGTGAGGTCTGATAAGCCTTTGGCAAATCGGGATAAAAATAATTTTTGCGGTCGAATTTGCATTGCTGCGTAACAGTGCAGTTGGTGGCAAGACCTGCTGCCATGGCTTTTTCCAAAACGCTTTTGTTCATTACGGGTAAAACACCGGGCATACCTGTGCAGACAGGACAAGTATGGGTGTTGGGTTCTGCACCGAACTTGGTAGAGCAGTTGCAGAAAATTTTGGTTTTTGTATTTAATTCCACATGAATTTCTAAACCGATTACCACATCATAACCGGTATCGTTGTAGCCGTTTGCCATTATTCTGCCTCCTTCAATACAGGTTTTTTGGTATGGAAATCGGTAACCGCCTGGTAAGCGTAACCGATGTTAATCAATGCAGACTCGGAACGAGCTTTGCCCAAAAGCTGCATACCGATGGGCATACCGCCTTTATCAAAGCCGCAGGGCAGGGACAAGCCCGGCAAACCTGCCAAATTAACGGAAACAGTGTAAATATCAGTCAAATACATCTGCAAAGGATCGGTCAGGCTTTCGCCCAGCTTCGGTGCTGTGTTGGGAGCAACAGGCGAAAGGATTGCATCGTATTTGGCAAAAGCATTGTCAAAAGCCTGCATAATCAAGGCTTTTACTTTCAACGCTTTCTGGTAATAAGCATCATAATAGCCTGAAGAAAGAGCAAACGCACCCAGCATAATGCGGCGTTTTACTTCCAATCCAAAGCCTTCGGAACGGGCAGACAGATAAAGATCCTCCAAATCCTCAAAGCTTTCGGGATGATAACCGTATTTAATGCCGTCATAACGGGAAAGATTACTGCTGGCTTCGGCGGAAGCAATGATATAATACGCAGGAACCGCATAATCAATCATCGGCATTTCAAATTCTTCAACTTCAGCACCCAAAGATTTGAAAACTTCTGCCGCCTGCAAAATAGCTTCTTTAATTTCAGAGTTCAGACCGTCGCCCAGATAATTCATGGGCAAACCGATAACCTTGCCTTTTAAATCTTGGTTAAAGCAACCGTCAAATTGCAGATTGGGATCCTTTAAGGAAGTGCTGTCTTTGGGGTCGTAACCGCCGATTACTTCCAAAATGGCGGCACAGTCCTCAACGTTTTTGGCACAGGGACCGATTTGGTCAAGAGAAGAACCGTATGCCAAAAGTCCGTAACGAGAAACAGTACCGTATGTTGGTTTCAAGCCTGTAATACCGCAGTAAGCGCAAGGCTGCCTGATTGAACCGCCTGTGTCGGAACCGAGAGCCGCAACGGCTTCGTTGGCGGCAACAGCCACAGCAGAACCGCCTGAGCTGCCGCCGGGGGCTTTTTCCGTATCCCACGGGTTACGGCTGACACCGAAATAAGAGGTTTCCGTTGTGCTGCCCATGGCAAATTCGTCCATGTTGGTTTTGCCGATAATCACAGCACCTGCCGCTTCCAGCTTTTCAATAACAGTTGCATCATAAGGCGACATAAAGCCTTCCAAAATTTTGGAGCTGGCTGTTGTGGGCATATTTTTGGTTGTCATGTTGTCTTTTACGGCGATGGGAATACCGGCAACGGGAGTATCCAAACCGTTGTCGATGGCAGTCTGCACTTCCTCCGCCCTTTTCATAATATCGGGGTTCAAGGAATTGTAAGCGTTGTAAAGACCGTCGTTATGAAAAGGGCGGAGGAAGGGCAGACTGCCATCGACAACGGTTTGGATACTCCCGTTGTCGATGGCAGTCTGCACTTCCTCCGCCCT
>JAHZFN010000145.1:0-302 GCA_019421315.1 Peptococcaceae bacterium
GGCGATTTTGAGGGATAAGGTATAAACCTCTTACCCGTTCGGAAACACGCCCGGAAAGCCTTGCGTGGCAAGGTTTTTTTCGTTCCTACTCCGTAACAGAGGGTATAAAAAAAGCGGCGTTCCTGTTCTCCCGGTTATGGGAAGTAAGAAACGCCGCTTGTGCGGTCTGTATTCGATTGTGTGATGTGCCGTTGCTCATTCATGGGTCAGCTTTAAGAGGTTGCGGTGGCATATCAAAGCCCTTTCCGTTAAAAGTAGTAAATCGGTAGTAAATTCGACTTGCAATCCTCTTAAAATGCTTG
>JAHZFN010000145.1:312-4691 GCA_019421315.1 Peptococcaceae bacterium
GGCTTTTTCGGGATAACCAATTTATTTAGGATAAATTTGTATATTTTCTTGACTATTGACGGTGTCATATATTAATATTAATATGTTAGATTGTTATTTTGGGGTAGTTTTACCATTATATCAGCAAAAATTGGAATTCTACTTATATAAATATTAATTATGTTCAATATACCCGAAGCTTACGGAAAAATAGATTTTAGGAGTGATTATTTTGGAACAGCTTGCAATTCTGGATTGTGGTGGTCAGTATACTAAGGTTATCGACCGAAAAATTCGTGAACTGGGCGTTAAGTCCGAAATTTTTCCCATCAATGTGGAACCGGAAAAATTGGCAGATTATCAGGCAATTATTTTATCCGGCGGCCCCAACAGCGTTTGGTCGGAAACAGCTTTGACTTATAACCCGAAAATTCTTGATTTGGGACTGCCTGTTTTGGGCATTTGTTACGGCATGCAGCTTATCAACCAGCATTTTGGCGGCGTTGTTGCCCCCGGTTTGAAAACCGAATTCGGCGAAGAAAAAATCAGCATTGATAATAAATGCCCTCTGTTTGACGGTTTGTCCGAACAAGAGGTTGTTTTGATGAGCCATGGTGATTCTGTGGAAAAACTGGCGGATGGTTTTCAGGTTGCAGGTAAAAGCGGCGATGTTGTGGCGGCTATCGCCAACAATGATTTGAAAATTTACGGCGTGCAGTTTCATCCCGAAGTTGACCTGACGGAACACGGCAAGGAAATGATGAGCAATTTCCTGAAAAAAATCTGTAATTTCAGCTGCAGCTATACATTGGACGACCGTATTCAAACATCCATTAAATATATTAAAGAAAAAGTCGGCAACGAAAAAGTTCTGGTTCTTGTCAGCGGCGGCGTTGATTCTGCCGTAACCGCGGCCTTGCTCATCAAAGCTCTGCCTGCGGAAAATGTTTACGCCATCCATGTTGACCATGGCCTGATGCGTAAAAACGAAAGCGATTTGATTTGTGAAAATCTGGAAAAAATGGGCTTTAAGCATTTGCTCCGCATTAACGGCGAAGACGAATTTTTAAACAGCATTATAGATGTTGACGGCAAACCCATGGGTCCGTTGACCTCTATGGTTGACCCTGAAGAAAAACGGGCTTTGATTGGTAACATGTTCATCAAAGTTACCGCCGATGCCTGCAAAGAGCTGAATTTGGATTTCAGCAAAACTTACCTGGCACAGGGTACACTGCGTCCCGACTTGATTGAAAGCGGCAATCCCGATGTCAGCGGTTATGCCAACAAAATTAAAACTCACCATAACGATGTTAATGTTGTGCGTGAAGCCAGAGCCAGAGGCATGGTTGTGGAAACAAACTGGGATTGGCACAAGGACGAAGTTCGTCAAATCGCCAGAATGTTGGGTATTGACGAAGAAATTGCTTCCCGCCAGCCGTTCCCCGGCCCCGGTTTGGGTGTTCGTGTTATGTGCAACGAAGGCACCATTGTTATTTCTGATGAAGACAAAGTCTCCTTTAAGGCGGCAGCCGATCAATTTGTTCCCGCTAAATATCAGGCGGAAATTGTGCCTTTGAAGAGTGTCGGCGTGCAGGGCGATTACAGAAGCTATCGCTATCTTTCCGTTTTGAACGGCGGCGGCATCGAAAATGCCGATTGGGAAGAAATTCATCAAATAGCCAGAGACGTTCCCAATAACACCAAAACCGTAAATCGTATGGGCTATGTTCTGAACAGCGGCAAAGATATTTCCGCAGGCGTTAAGGCTTATCCTATGTATATGAACAAAGCCGATTTGGATTTGCTGCGTGATATAGACCATCTGGTAACAACTACACTGAAAAACAAAAAAATCAGCCAGACCTTTGCCGTGCTTTGCCCCATCGGCGTAACAGGCAAAAAATCCGTGGCTATCCGTGCCATCGTTACCAACGACTTCATGACAGGACGTGCTGCCATGGTCGGCAAAGATATCGAGCTTTCTCAGTTTGAAACCATCGTTAAAGAAATTGAAGCCAACTATCCCGAAATTGACCTGGTACTCTACGATGTTACAGGCAAGCCGCCCGCCACTGTTGAATGGCAGTAAAAGATAGGTTTTTGTAAATATAATTTGTTGTATTTAGGTAAGTGATAAATGAAACAAAAAGATTAAGTGATTAAGGCTTGCAGGAAAACGGCGGCTATGCAACATTTCAGCAACTGAATTGTATGGTGGATGTTTCCTCTTGGGGAACAAAAACTCCTTTTGCTTCCATACGCAGGATTGTTCAAACCAACGATGAGTTTTTTAGAATTCAGCCCGGTTTGTGGGCGTTGAGTGCGTGTAAAGATGATGTGTTAAAGAAGTTTAATATTCATCAGGCAAATTCCAAAAGTATGTTGAATTTCACTCATGCTTATTATCAAGGAATTATTGTCGAAATAGGCAATCTTCGCAATCACAAAACCTATGTTCCGCCTCAAGACAAAAATAAAATGTTTCTGGAAAAGAAATTGTCGGAAATTGCAGGTCTTGACAATATCTATAATTTTACTTACCCTGAAATTTTACGAAAAGCCAAAACTGTTGATGCTATCTGGTTCAACGAAAGAAAAATGCCCTGTGCTTTTTACGAAGTTGAACATTCAACCGACATAAAAAATTCTTTAAATAAATTTTTTGAATTACAAGATTTCAGAGCGGCTTTTTATATTGTTGCGGCTAAAGAAAGAGAACGACAATTTCATGATATTATGGAAAACTCTATTTACAGACCTATTCATGATTTAGTGAAATTTGTCAGTTACGATACTTTGGTCAGACAATATGATAAGGAAACTATTATGATAGAGGGTGCTATTTGATTGAAATATTTGTTCTACACGGCGGAAGGTAGTACGCAATCTCCCGATAATCGCCTTGTTGAAAATTTTCAAATATTGGGCGACGCTTGCGGTGTTGACTGTAAAGAGGCATTGGGTAATCTTTTAGCCGATAATTTATGGATAAAAGAAATGGGTTATGATCCAAATAATATCTTATATCATAAAATAGCAGATTAATTTCGGAAACACGAATATCTTTTCATTTTCCGAAAACCCTAAAAACACTTGGATAAATCCAAAAAAAACAAAAAACAGAACCGAGGTAATGCAGGTGTTAATTGATTTTCATACGCATATTTTTCCCGATGCCATTGCGGCAAAGGCCATAAAATCCTTGCAAAAAGGCTTGGTTGGCAAGCAGGGTTCGGAGTTTACCGCTCATAATGATGCAACCATCAGCGGCTTGCTTAGTTCAATGCAAAAGAATAGCGTTGATATAAGCGTTGTTATGCCTGTTGTAACCAGGCTTGGGCAAACGGCGGACATTAACGCTTTTGCCGAAAAAATAAATGCGGATTATAATTCTCAAGGTGTGATTTCCTTTGCGGGGCTTTTCCCTTGGCAGGAGGATTGGGAGGCCGAAATGGAGCGGATAAAAGCCAAGGGTTTTCTCGGTATAAAGCTGCATCCCGAATTTCAGGAGCTTTATATGGACGACCCCAGAGCGGTGGAAATTTTGCAAAAGGCGGAGGAGCTTGACCTTTGCGTGATGATTCACGCAGGCGAAGACCCCGGTGTTTTCGGACCGCCCTATTGCAGTCCCCTGCGTTTAGCCAAAACTCTGGAAAAAATCAAAGGCGATAAAATCATTGCCGCACACATGGGCGGCTGGCAATGCTGGGATGATGTGGAAAAATATCTGATCGGCAAAAATGTTTGGCTGGATGTTTCCATGGCGATGGATTTTCTGCCGAAAGAGCAGTGTGAAAGGATGATTAAAGCTCACGGCAGTGAAAAAATTCTTTTCGGCAGTGATTCTCCTTGGCAGCAGCCGCAGGAAATTTTGAAATTTCTGAGTAGTATGGAGTTATCTGAAACGGATATGGCGAACATCACCCATAAAAACGCCGAAAAGCTGCTGAATTTATAAAATAATAAAGGCGATAAAATTTAAGTTTATTAAGTTTATGTAATAAATTAATATGCAGGTTTTGCCTGTGTAATCTCTTGTTAAGAGGAGGATAATATGCAGATTGATAAAAAAATGGTGGAGTATGTTGCAGAGCTTGCCAAACTCCGCTTGAACGATGAAGAAAAGGCTTTGATGGCTGAGGATTTGTCGAAGGTTCTTCAGTATATGGATGTTTTGAATTCCCTGGATACTGATGATGTCGCTCCCGTTACTCATGTTTTCGGTGTGGAAAATGTTTTCCGTGAAGATGTTGTTCAGCCGTCTTTTGACAGAGATGAAATACTGAAAAACGGTATTGACGTTGCTGACGGCTGTTTCAAAGTTCCGAAAACCGTTGAATAGAGGAGGATAAAATGCTGAATTTGACAGTTAAACAGCTGCGTGAAAAGCTGAAAAA
>JAHZFN010000146.1 GCA_019421315.1 Peptococcaceae bacterium
TTTTTGAAAACGCCGTCCGCAATCAGCTTGTCGCAGAGTGCAGTGCCGTTTGCCTGTTTCGCAAAAATGGCATTGGCGGAAATCAACGCCGTCTGTCCTCTGGTCAGCTTCATGCTTTTGATGTCTGCTGTTGCGCCGTCGTCATCGGAACTTTGCAGTCCGAAGCCGTTCAAAAGACCGATTTCAATTCCTTTGGCGTATGCGGTATCCAATGTCAGGTTTTCATAACCCATGCAGGACAGTGTCATTTTAACATATTCGGAGCAGGTTACATTGCGGTTCGGTTCAAAAGCGCCGCCGCCCGTGCCGTTGATCAAGCCTTTTTGATAAAAGCTATCGATGGTTGCAGCTGCCCAATGATTTTTGGTGTCGGTGAAATGGTTTTCTTTGGTTTCTGTGATCTGAACATTGCAAATTCTTTGGACAATCGTCAGTGCCTCGGCTCTGGTCAGCTGTCGTTCAATCTCCAAGGCTCCGTTTGCATCTGTGCCTTTCAGAATACCGAGAGTTTGTAGCTCTGCCGCAGCCTCCTTGCCGTGGTCGGCAGGGTAGGTTGTGGCAAAAGCGGTCGCCGTTAAGCCGCAGAACAATGCCGCTGTAATCAAAAGCAGGCAAAGTGTTTTGGTCGGTTTTTGATAAATTGATTTTAAACTATACATATCGTTCCTCCTTTAATTTGGTTTTGTTTTTTTACAAAAAAAATTCACTATTAAAAACCTAACTGTAAACAATACAACCGAGTATCAGGTTTTGTTGCAAAATTCATTGAAATATTTACCAAAAATTTAATGGTATTTTCTGATTTCCCCGATAATAGGTTCAGGTAAGTAATATTTATTTTGTTAATTTGCTAAAAAGCCGCTGTCCGTAAAATTCTTCGTCGGGCAACGGCTTTGTTGTATATTTTGTTTTATATGTTTTGTTCTTTTTTCAAAGGCAGTTCAAACCAAAAATCGGTTCCCACATCAACAGTGCTTTCCACACCAAAGGCGGCGTGGTGGGCATTCATAATGTTTTTAACGATGGAAAGACCCAAGCCTGTGCCTTTTGCCAGTTTCTTTTCGGTTTTCTTGACTTTGTAGTATCTGTCCCAAATATTGTTCAGGTGCTCCTTGGGAATACCCTGACCATGGTCGGAAACAATAACTCGGCAGACGTATTCTTTGACCTCCAGCTTCAAAATAACCAGATTGTCGTCGCCGATATGGTTGATGGCATTGTTGGTCAGGTTGTAGATAACCTGCTCAATCCGCATTTTGTCGGCAACCGCCATGCAATGCTTAGGACCTTCATATTCTATTTTATAGCCGGTGCTGATGGCGTTGTAGCGTTCCGCCAGTTTGATCAAGGCTTCTGCAATGTCGAAATTGTCAATTTCCAAATCGTAAGCGTCCTGGTTAAAGGTGGTGAATGTCAAAACATCGTTTACCAGCATACTCAGGCGATCGCTTTCATGAATGATAACCTCCAGCTGTCTGTTGCGTTTTTCGGGGTTG
>JAHZFN010000147.1 GCA_019421315.1 Peptococcaceae bacterium
TTGAGGCGGCGTTCTGACCTTTGTACGAAGTTTAACAACATCCACGTCGTAAAAAAATCCACGTCGTAAAAACAAGCAATATTTGGGGAAAAACGCATATTATGTAGAACCTGAGAAAAAAATGAGGTGATAATATGCTGAAGGATTTAATTTATCTGCTGACCTGCACCCTGCCCTGCATGGGCTTTTTGCTGGGGTATCTTTCGGGCAACGCTTTCCCCAAACCGCTGAGCGAAAAGGAGGAAAAAAAATGCCTGGCGGAATATGCCCAAGGCAGCACTGAAGCCAAAGACCGCCTGATAGAGCATAACCTGCGGCTGGTGGCACATATCGCCAAAAAATTCGAGTCGACGGGCATCGACAAGGACGATTTAATTTCCATCGGCGCCATCGGACTGATCAAAGCCGTGAACACATTCGACGCAGGCAAAAATATCCGCATTGCCACTTACGCCGCCCGCTGTATCGAAAATGAAATTCTGATGTACATAAGAAGCACCAAAAATTCCCGCAACGACTGCTTTTTGGGGGATACCATCGGCAAGGACAAAGAGGGCAACGAAATGACACTTCAGGAAACGCTGGGAACGGATCCCTGCGAAATTTTGGACAAAGTTGAAACCGATGACGACATACGGGTTCTGGGCGAAGTGTTCGGCGTGCTGACCCCCAAAGAAAAATACATCATCATAAATAGGTACGGATTGGGCAAACATCAAGAAAAAACTCAAAGAGAAATTGCCAAAGAAATGGGCATTTCCCGCTCGTATATCTCAAGAATTGAAAAAAAAGCCGTTGAAAAACTGCGCAAAGCAATTGCTGCCCGTGAAAACAACGAGCTTTAAACCGAAAACCTCCCGACTAATACCGCTAAAGCAAAATTTAAGCAAAAAAACTAAATGTTTTTTATTGCAAGGCAAAAATAAGTATGCTATAATGATATAGTTATAGATAGTGGATATCTGCATATTTATCTGGGAGGTATTATTAAATGTATATTTTCTTGTGTATTATTGAAATACTGGTTGCCATCGGCTTGGTTATTTCCATTTTGCTGCAATCCAGTAAATCTGCGGGTCTCTCCGGTTCCATCGCCGGCGGTGCCGAAACCTTCTTTGGCAAGAAAAAAGGCATGGATCAGAAATTGAGCCGCATTTCTTCCGTTTTGGGAGCAGTCTTTTTTGTGGTTCCCATCATCATGGCTTTGATTTAATTTGCTTAATTTAATTGCTTTAAAAAAAACTGATCTTGATGTCAGACCCACATCGGAGTCGGTTTTTTTTGCTGCAAAGAAATTTTATAAATTAATATTTTTTTTAGGAGGGAATCATTAAAATGAGTTCTTTGTACATCTTGGCTCCCATCGCCGGTATTCTGGCTTTGCTTTTTGCCGTTGTTTTGGCAAAAAGAGTTACCAAAGTTGATCCCGGCAACAGCAGAATGGTTGAAATCATGGGCTCCATCCATGAAGGCGCCATGGCTTTCCTGGGCCGCCAATACAAAACTTTGTGTATCTTCGTAATTTGCTTGGCTGTAATTATTGCTATTATCGGTTTCTGCACCAAAGGTGCCGACAGCATGAATCCTCTGACCGCAATTCCTTTCATCGTGGGTGCTTTCTGCTCCATTCTGGCAGGTAACATCGGTATGAGAATTGCCACCAAAGCCAACGCCAGAACAGCAAACGCCGCACAGCAAAGCGGTTTGAACAAAGCGTTGACAGTTGCTTTCTCCGGCGGCGCCGTAATGGGTATGTGCGTTGTTGGTTTGGGTCTTTTGGGTCTTGGTATCATCGTTATGATTTTCTACGGAAACAACGCCGTAATCAACGGTTTCTCTTTGGGCGCTTCTTCCGTTGCTTTGTTCGGTCGTGTGGGCGGCGGTATCTATACCAAAGCTGCCGACGTTGGCGCCGACTTGGTTGGTAAAGTTGAAGCAGGTATCCCTGAAGACGATCCCCGTAACCCCGCCGTTATCGCCGACAACGTTGGCGACAACGTGGGCGACGTTGCAGGTATGGGTTCCGACTTGTTTGAATCTTATGTAGGCTCCGTTGTTGCCTCTATCGCTCTGGGCGCTTCCTTGCATATCGGCACAAACGGCGAAGGCGTTTTGGCTCCTTTGATGATTGCCGCTTTGGGTATCATCTCCTCCATCATCGGTACATTCTTTGTTCGTACCGGCGAAGGCAAAAATCCTCAAAAAGCCTTGAACACAGGTACATATATTGCAACTATTCTTTCCATCATCGGCACATTGGCAGTTTGCTACTTCATCCTGAAACCTGCTGAACTCAACATCAGCGTTTGGGCTCAGGATGCTATCGGTGTTCCTTTCTGGCTGGGCGTATTCATCGCTTCCGTTGCAGGTTTGATTGCAGGTTCTGCTATCGGTAAAATCACCGAATACTACACAGCTGCCGAATACAAACCCGTTAAAGAAATTGCCGCATCCTGCGAAACAGGTACTGCTACAAATATCATCTCCGGTATTGCCACCGGTATGAAATCCACAGCAATGCCCATCATCGTTATCGCCCTCGGCATTTTGGTTGCTTATTACTTTGCAGGTCTTTACGGCATCGCCATTGCCGCTGTCGGTATGCTTTCCACAACAGGTATCGTTGTTGCGGTTGACGCTTACGGTCCTATTTCCGACAACGCCGGCGGTATTGCCGAAATGGCAGGTTTGGATCATTCCGTTCGTCAAATCACCGACAAGCTGGACTCCGTTGGTAACACAACAGCAGCTATCGGTAAAGGTTTTGCCATCGGTTCTGCCGCTTTGACAGCTTTGGCACTGCTCTTCTCCTACACCACAGCAGTTGGTATTGAAGCCATCGACGTTATGGATCCCAAAGTAATGGTTGGTATCTTCATCGGCGGTATGCTGCCTTTCATCTTCTCCGCAATGACCATGCAAGCCGTTGGTCGTTCCGCAGAAAAAATGCTCGTTGAAG
>JAHZFN010000148.1:0-3884 GCA_019421315.1 Peptococcaceae bacterium
AAACGTGTAGGCGCCGTTGTCGGCTTCGGAGGCGGCAATAACCCGTCCAACCAGAGCGTATTCGCCCGACCAAACGTTTTGTTCCATCAGCGTGATGTTACCCTTGCTGTCGATTTTTTTAACAAGAGCCCAGTGAGTGTAGTTGGAAAAACGGACAATGTCGCCCGCTTTGGGGCTGTCCACTTCGTAGAAGCTGCCTGTTGTAACAACAGGAGTGCTGGTTGTGGAAAGCAGACCGTAAACCGTCACCTTGTAAACTGTGGAATAAAAGCGTTTAACCAAGGCGGCGCAGCTGTACGTTGTGTCGGAATTATAGTTGGTAACGTTTTCCTTGGGGGTATAGACGGCCTGGGTGGAAATGCTGTTGTAGAGCATGGTGTCCACCACCTGTTTGTCTTCTGTAATCTGAACTCGGCTGGTTGTGGTGATACCAAACGCTGTTTGGCAGAACAAAAAAGAAAAAAGTAAGCATAAAGCAACCAATTTGATTTTGCGTTTTTTGCTCATAAAAAAACTCCTTATTTGATTTTTTGAATTGATTTTTTAACTTTTTACTGCGCAAGTCGGCAGGCATTGTCAATAATTCGTTGTTATATTTATTTTTGATATAAAGCAGAGTACTGCTTTTGCTTTGGTAAATTGATCTGTATCGGCTGTTAGTTGTTGTTTTTGGCGGATGCGGAATTTATTCAATATTCCCATTGTTTTCGGGGGGTTATAGGAAAAACCGCCGCTAAAGCCGTTGGCATACAATTATCCCAATTTATACTATTTTACTATTATACTATTTTTTTTTTGAAAGTGCAAATTAATTTGGTTTTTGCCGTTTATTTTGTCTTTTTTTGGAGAAAAACAGGTCTTTTTTTTATCTTTTGGGGGGGAATGTTTATCAGAAGCAAACAAAAGTCCCGCCAAATAATCCGTTTTAGGTTGCGCTATGCATTTTTCCCCGCAAGAATTATCTTTAAAAAACAGTATATATATAAAATACAGTAAAAGTTTGCCAAAATATGCAAAATATTGGGAATTTTGTCGATTTTTTTTGTAAATTGCGGGCAAAATTGACGGCGCACCCTGCTTCGGAGTACTTGACCGAGAGAAAGCTGATTTTTTGCGGGATTAAAACTGCCGTTTACTTTAGGCAGTTGGGCGACAGGCTTTTGCAGTCTGCTAAAAATGTGATAAATACATCAAACGGTGCAGGACAATGTCGAAAAGAATGTCGAAAAGTATGTTAAAATTTTTGATAAATCTGCCTTTTTTTCAGAGGAATTTTGTTCCGCTTAACGAAATATTAAAATATACATTATACATTATTATATTCATTTTTGCGGTTTCTTTGTTCGGTCTGTTTTGGGCTTGAAATGATGCAGTCGGTAATTTATCTGTGAGCTGTTAGGTGTTGAGAATATAATAAATGTTAAGATGTTGAAAAAGTTAAAAATAACCAAAAAAGGAGGAATGCAAAAGAAACGTTAAACAGATTTTTGGCAGTTTGACAAAATTGTTTTGTTAAATCTGTCGCAGAGCTTATGTTTATCGGTAATATTGGAAGTCTGATAAAACAACAGTACAGTAATAATTGAATAATTGTGAGTAAAAAAATCAGTAAGATTATTGGGATTTGTTTTGTGTAGTACGGAGTGATTTTAAAAATGAGAGAAATATTAAACAGCAATGCGCTGCCGAGAGCCGCCATTAGGTCGGTTTGGCAAAATCGTATTAACGAAACGGGACTTTGGACGGAACTTGCGGTATATCCGAAATCCGAATCGGATTTGCAAACATTTTGTTTGCTGGTGGTAATAGACAATTATTATGACTACACACTTTACGGAGGCGCCGATGCCGGCAAGTATATTACAGACGGCTTGGTGACGGAAATTCAGAATAATTTGCCTTCTGCGGAGGCTTATTTGGACGTTGCGGGCGTCAATCGCTTTTTGGTTTGGGCAAAGAAATGCACTTTTTCGGCTTTTCGTCGTTTTGTTGAAAACTTACGCCGAGCCGCCGCCAAAATCGAAGTGCCTTGTTCTTTGCCGGGATATTTGGAAAAAATCAATTTGGAGTTTGCCGTCAGCATTTCGCCGCCGCTGCCGGAGCGGTATCTTATGCAGTCGGTAATTCTGCGTTACAAAGAAAAACACAATTTTTTTAAGGATTTTAATTTTCAGGTACCATCGACGGAGGATCAGGTTTATGACTTGCTGGCAAAACGCAGCTGCATTTTGGGCGAATTTGTCAGAAAAACTGTGGCGCTGACGGACAGCATATGCCGCCGTCTGTTTTTTGACAGCCAAACCGCCGAAGATATGCACAACGCCGCTTTGTGGTCGGATATCGGCATTGTTAAGCTGCCTTTGACGGTTATGTTAAAACCGATACCACTCACGCTGACGGAAAAGAAAACCTTGGAAAGTCATGTTGCCCTTTCCTGCCGTATGGCAAAATTGGGCGGCTTGAATGAGCAGGCGATACGTTTGATTGCCGACCACCACGAAAGATGGGACGGCTTGGGCTATCCCTGCGGCAAAAAAAGCGGCGGTGTTTCGGAAAACGCTCAGCTTTTACATTTGATAAGCAATTACGTCAGCCTGCAAACGGACTATCCGTGGCGGCAGGCAGTGCATGGAGCCGCCGCTCTGGAACAGTTAAATTGCTTGGTGGGCAAGAAATACGGCGCAGCGGTATTTGAAAAATTTGCCGCCGCCGTTCGCTAAAAAATTTTGTTTTTTCACTTTGGTCGCGGGCAGTATGAAATGCGGCAAGGATTAAAGAATTTAATAAAAAATAAAGAATTTAATAAAATTAAATTTAATAAAGTTGAAAAAAATAAAGTTGAAAAAAGTTTTGAAAAAAGTTTAATAAAAGAATACTAAAGAATTGCAAAAAATCACTGCCTCAAAAAGACAGTGATTTTTGTTTGTTTTGAATTGTATGGGTTTTCGAGTTGAAACTGCTTATTTTGTGTAATATTTTATGAGATCTTGAATATGTTCTTCGGTAATAATGCCTTTGTTGGCTTTGCCGATATTAAAAAGCTCGTTGTAAATTTTCTTGGTGATTTGAGAATCCTTGACTTTGTGCTTGATATATTCGTTGTATTGGCTTATGCTGTCGGAAAGCACTCGGTAATAGTCGGGGGTGTAGGCTTCAAACATATTTTTGGTGCTCATTGCCAAAGCGGGGTTATGGCCGCCGGAGGAAACCGCCGTTGTGATGCAGCCGTTTTGGAAAAGATACGGGAAAATGAAATCCCCTTTGTCAAAAGCATCGATCACTGTTACCAAAACGCCTTTTCGGCGGGATTCCGCAACGATTTGTTCCGCCTGCGGATTGTTTTTGTCCGTGATGATTGCCAGGCGGCAGTCTGCCAAATCTGCCGCTTCAAAGCTTTTTTCTTTGATTTCAATATTTTGATTGTCAGCTAAACGGTCGAAACAGGGGGCTTTTTTCTCTGCAAGAACCGTAACCTTGGCGCCGAAGTTCTGCAAAAGCGCCGCTTTTTCGGCGGCATTTTCATCGCTGCCGATAACCAGACATTTTTTGTTTTTTATTTCCAAAAAGATAGGAAAATGACCGTTTTTCTGTTCGTCGTTGTCAATTTGTCCGTTTAAAATTTGTTTTTTGTCTTTCATGCCAATCCCTTCTTTCCTGTTTTTTGTTTTTTGATTTTTCCTGATTTGATCATGCCTTGCTCAGCCGGGAACGCCGTTTTTTTGTTTGATATTTGCCCAAATGCTCTTCCAGCAGGGCGTCAACTGCCGCCTTGCCTTTGTCCATGGTGGAGATAAAAGCGAAAACCAATTCGGGATCCAAAAGGGTACCGCTGTAATCCATCAGGGCTGCAAGAGCCTTTTTGCAATCTAGCTTGTGTTCGCCTT
>JAHZFN010000148.1:3894-5906 GCA_019421315.1 Peptococcaceae bacterium
CTTCGGGGTCTGTCAAATCATAAAATTTATCGGCAATGGCAAAAATGCGGCAAATAACCGGAATCCTTTTGCCCTTCAGGCGATACGGTCCTTTGCCGTCGTATCTTTCGTGGTGATAACGGATGGCGAAAGCCAGGCGGCGGTATTCGGGAATTTCTTCGGCAATTTTCATGCCTGCGTCGATGTGGTTCGCCTCGTTGCTGCCGAAATATCCCATGTCGTGGCAGTAGCAAAGTGTGTTCAGCTTGGAGAGGTCACGCATGGAAAGCCCGATTTTAACGCCCATAATACTGCAGTATTCCCAAACATGGCGGTTTCTTTCGGAGCTTTTGTCCAAAAGCAGACTTTCCATTTTCGGCGGCTTGGCTTTGTTGATATTTTCAATTTTGGCATCGTCCTCGGTGCAGAGCCGTTCAATGGTCTTGTGCCCGATTTTGACGGTTTCCACTTTTTCTCTTTTTAAATATTTGTCGCGTATGCTGTCGCGGACGTTTTTTGTCTGTTCCTCCCTATCAAAAATGCTGTCGAAATGCATAATCCGTTGGTAACAGCGGTAGCTGCCGATGAAAACGCAGATCAAAAGCACCAGCAGTCTGTATGAAAGGCGAATTATGGGAACCTGCGTGAAGCATATGCCCATGATGGTCGGATCGGTTTGAGTGTAGCCCAGCATAATGCTGTCAAGCATCCAAAAAATAACGGCAAACAGCACACCGGAAATTAACGGTGAAACCTGCTTCATTTATTAACACCTCTTTTGGGATTTTTTTAATAATTTAATAATAATTTAATAATGTATCTATAAATATAGAAGTAATTCTTCGGAATATTTATATATACATTTATAAAATACGTATTTTTAATACATATTTTATTTGTAACCTATATTATACTATAATTCCCGCCGCTTTTCAACGAATTTACGCCGTTATTTGCCGCCTGCCTTTGACCGCCGCCGTTTTTTTTGTTTGCCAAAGTTCATTTTTATTTCAGCTCAAAAACAGCTGTACTTCATCTTACCATCACATAAGACCGCTATAATAAAAACATGAAATGGTTGATAAACCGTTTCAAAAAAAATATATAGCACATACATAATATTTTATGAAAGGATGATGCTAAAAAGTATAGTTGCGACAGAGAGTCAATAATAACAAAAAAACTTTTTCATAATTACAACCAAACCCTATACAAAAAATAACCGGAAAATATCCCATGCGGTCTTGCGGCCGTTATGGGATATTTTCTTGAAAAAAGCAGGTTGTAACAGGCGAAATATGCCCGCCTGAATTCATTTTAAATTCGTTTTAAACCTTGTAAGTTATACGTTTTTGAGATATAATTTAGGTGAGAATTTTAAATTTTGCGGGAAGCCGCTGCGGCTTGCATATCCGCAGAAAAATATAAAATAAAAAAGTAAGGGTGGTTTTATGTATAATATATTGATTGTTGACGACGAGGCAAAAATCAGGGAGCTGATAAAAAAATACGCTGTTTTTGAAGGACACAAGGTGACGGAGGCCGCCAACGGCATGGAGGCGGTGGAAATTTGCCGCAAGCAGGATTTCGATATTATTATTATGGACGTTATGATGCCCGATTTGGACGGCTTTTCCGCTTGCAGGGAAATTCGCAAAACCAAAAACACGCCTATGCTGATGCTTTCCGCCCGCGGTGAAGAATACGATAAAATTCACGGCTTTGAAATAGGCATTGACGATTACGTTGTCAAGCCTTTTTCGCCCAAGGAACTGATGATGAGAATTGACGCCATTGTCCGCCGTTCGGGCAGTCAGACGGCTCAAAACGACATTGTGGAAATCGGCGGCTTGAAAATCGACTTTACTGCCCGCATTGTTTCCATCGACGGCGAAAAAATAGATATGTCGCCCAAGGAATACGATTTGCTGTTTTACTTGGTGAAAAACCGCGGCAAGGCTTTGACCAGGGAGCAAATTTTGACGGAGGTTTGGGGTTACGACTATTACGGCGACGACCGAACTCTGGACACC
>JAHZFN010000149.1:0-965 GCA_019421315.1 Peptococcaceae bacterium
GGTGTTGCGGGAAAGCATAACCTCAAAATTGGGGTTGGCTCGCAGCAGATTCGCCAGCCGAACGCCCACTTCGTAGTTTATATCCTGTTCGCGCAGTCCGTTGGCTTCGGCGCCTGCGTTGGGGTTTTGCGGATTGTGTCCCTGGTCGATAAAAATTTTAATTGCCATGTTATCACCTGCATATTCTTTTTCTGATAACACTTTATGCCGAAATTACAAAAAAGTGAGGAAAATTTCAATAAAAAATTTTTCTTTGAATACACGCTTGCTTTAGCAGGCAATTTGGCGGTGAAATTACACTGAATGATTATGCAATAATATTTCATAAAGGAAAGTTATTATACATTGTTTGTGAAGAATTTATGATTGTAATTGTCGGGTTTGTGAGAAAACGCAAGTTTTTGTGTTCGGAAAAATTGCCTGCTAAATATTGGTTTTATGTGTGTTTAAAACAAAAAAATGTGATGAGATATTTTAGCAGTTTAAAGTATTGACACGACTGTATAATTGTAGTAATATATATAGTGTATCGGAATATTTAAGTTGAGGAAGTATCGCCAATATCAAAAAAATTCCGAATATTTTATTTTTTTGCAGACTGCTGTATGCTGTATACAATTCTCGGCTGAAAAAGAGCTGTGTTCGGCGGCGGTTTGACATAATCCAAACGTAATGCTTTATATATTTATTATAGAAAAGGGAGTGGTTGGCTATGTTAGTTCAATACTCGATAGTCGGTATCATTTTAATCGGAGCTGTGGGTTTTGCCGCTTTTGCGCTGCTTTTGTCAAGGCTTTTGCAGACGCACAGACCGTATAAGCAGAAAACCGAGGTTTATGAATGTGGTATGGAAACCATCTGCACCGCCTGGGTTCGTTTTAAAATCAGCTACTTTATAGTTGGTCTTTTGTTTTTGATTTTTGCTGTGTCTGCCCTGTTTTTGTATCCTTCGGCTGTGGAATTTA
>JAHZFN010000149.1:975-2974 GCA_019421315.1 Peptococcaceae bacterium
AGAAATGCTGGTATTTTTGGTGATTGCCGCCTGTGCTTTGGCATACGCAATGAAAGAAGGTGCTTTGAAATGGCTTTAAGATATCCTGTTAAAGAGGCTATGCCTGAAGGCGACCCCAACCGAACCGATGAGCTGATGAGTCAGCAGGAATTGGAGGAGCACGGCGTTTTCATGACTTGTTTGGATAAAGTCTTTCGTTGGGGCACAGGCTATTCTCTTTGGCCGTTTCAGTTCGGTTTGGCTTGCTGTGCCATCGAAATGATCTGCACAACCCAAATGCGTTATGATATGAGCCGTTTTGGTTTTGAGGTTTTCCGCAACAGCCCCCGCCAAGCGGATGTGATGATTGTGGCAGGTACCATAACGGAAAAAATGCGTCCTGCCGTGGAGCGGCTTTATCATCAGATGGCAGAACCCCGCTGGGTTATCGCCATTGGCAGCTGTGCCATTTCCGGCGGTCCTTTTGTTGATTCCTACGCCGTAACGGCAGGTGCCGACAAGGTTGTTCCCGTTGATGTTTACGTTCCGGGCTGTCCACCCAGACCGGAAGCCTTTATTGATGCAATGCTGGCTTTGAAAGCCAAATTAAAACACCCCGAAAGAACAGAGGTGGTCAGAGATGAAAAACGATAACAATAATAAAGAGAGTATTAATCAGGAAAATATTAATCAGGAAAATATAAAAAAACTGATTGATGATAAATTTGCCGCTGTAATTGTTTGGGACGAAAAGAACGATAATGTGCTGACTGTGCAGAAAACTTCTTTGGTTGCTTTGATGAAATTCCTTAAAGAAAATTCCTATGATTTTCTGGCGGATATTACTGCGGTTGATTACAAAGATAAATTTGCCGTTGTCTATCAGCTGTATCAATTTTTGAACAGCGGTCACCTGACAGTTCGGGTTGAGCTTGACCATGACAAGCCGCAGGTGGAAAGTATGTGCTGCCTTTGGGATGCCGCCAACTGGCTGGAACGGGAAATCTTGGATTTGATGGGCGTTGAATTTTTAAACCATCCCGATCCCAGAAGAATTCTTCTGAATGATGATTTTCCGGGTCATCCTTTAAGAAAAGATTATGTTCACGAACCCAGCAAGTATCAGGGAAGGAGGTCCATCAGAAAATGAAAACAGAGCATTATCAATTAAACTTAGGACCTCAGCACCCCAGTACCCACGGTGTTCTGCGTTTTTTGGTGGAAATGGACGGCGAAACCTGCGTTCATGCCGACACCAAAATCGGTTATCTGCACCGCGGCATTGAAAAGCTGTTGGAAAGCAGAACTTACAATCAGGCAATTCCTTATCCCGACCGCCTGGATTATTTGTCGGGTATGAGCAACAGCATGACTTACTGTATGGCGGTTGAAAAACTGGCGGGCATAGAAGTGCCTCTCCGTGCTCAGTATATCCGCATGATTACGGCGGAAATGATGAGAATTGCAGGCTATATGGTAGGTATCGGCTGTTATATTATGGACCTCGGCGCTGTATCCGCTGTGTTCTATCCTTTTCAGCAGAGGGAGTATTTGCTGGACGCCATGTGCGAAGTCTGCGGTTCCCGCATGACCCAGAATTATATGCGTATCGGCGGGGTTGCCGCCGATCTGAACGATAAATTTTTTGAAAAGCTTCAGGTTTTTCTGGATGATTTCCCCAAGTTTTTGAAGATGTATCATCGTTTGATTGACGACAACGAAATTTTCCATGCCAGAACCAAAGGTGTGGGCGTTATCAGCAAAGAAAAAGCTATGTCCTACGGTTTGACGGGACCGAACCTGCGGGCTTCGGGCGTGCCTTATGACCTGCGTAAAGATAAGCCGTATCTGCAGTATGGCAAATATGATTTTCTTGTGCCGCAGGGCGAACACGGTGACTGTTTCGACCGTTATTGGATACGCATGATTGAAATTGAAGAAAGCTACAAGCTGATTAAGAGATTTATTGAAGATTTGCCCGAAGGCGAAATCATGGCAAAGGTGCCGAAAATTTTGAAAC
>JAHZFN010000150.1:0-3047 GCA_019421315.1 Peptococcaceae bacterium
GACTTTTTGACATATTTAAAAGAAAAAAGAAAAATGAGCAAGAGGAAGCCGTTCAAGATGAATTAATTCAAGAAAACAAAGCTGAGAACGGTGAGGAAAGCGGTGTCGGCGAGGATGTTACAGCTGAGACGGACTTGACAAACGATACGGCGGCAGAGCTTGAAACCGAAACCGCAGAACTTGAAACAGGGCTTGCCGATACAGACGATGAAGTGTTTGCGGCGGAAAAAACGGAAGCCGAAACTGCCGAGGCGGCAGAAACAGAAGTAATTGCGGAGACGGCTCCCGTAATGCCGGAAGCCGAGGACGGGGTTGCCGAAAACGACGACAGCATAGACGAAGCCGAAGAAATTCCGGCGGAGCAGGAAACGGAAGAAGCGCCTGCCGATGAAAGCACCGACGGCTATGTTATCGACGAAAATGACGGCAGTGAAGAGGATTGTGAAAAATTCGTTGAAAAACCCAAGGAAAAGCTGGGATTTTTCGGAAGATTGAAACTGGGTCTGAAAAAGACAAGGGATGATTTCGGCGGCAAAATGGCGAGCGTTTTCACGTTCGGCAGGAAAATTGACGAGGATTTTTACGAAGATTTGGAAGAAACCCTCATTCGTTCCGATGTCGGCGTGCGGACTGCTATGGAATTGGCAGACAGACTGCGAGACCGTCAAAAAGCCGATAAAATCAAGGACACCCAAGTTTTGCAGAAGGCTTTGGAAGAAGAAATTGAAAGCATTTTGCTGGCAAAAGGCGAAGAACAGAACAAAATCAAAATTGAAAACGGCAAGCTGAATATTATTTTGATTGTCGGTGTCAACGGCGCAGGCAAAACCACCACCATCGGCAAAATGGCGCATTATTACAAAACCCAAGGCAAAAAAGTGCTTTTGGCGGCGGCTGATACTTTCAGGGCGGCGGCTATTGAACAGCTTTGCGAATGGGGCGAAAGAGTTCATGTTCCCGTTATCCGTCAAAGCGACGGTTCTGACCCCGGAGCCGTGGTTTTCGATGCCTGCCGTGCGGCTGCTTCCCGCAAAACAGATGTGTTGATTGTGGATACGGCAGGCCGTTTGCAAAACAAAAAGAATTTGATGGAAGAACTGAAAAAAATTGATAAAATTATCGGCAGAGAAGCCCCCGATGCCAATGTTGAATGTTTGTTGGTTTTGGATTCGGGAACGGGGCAAAACGCAATCAGCCAAGCCAAGCTTTTCGGCGAGGTTGTGCCGCTGACGGGTATTATCTTGACGAAGCTGGACGGCACAGCCAAGGGCGGCGTGGTAATCGGCATTACCAACGAATTGAATTTGCCCGTTAAAATGATTGGCGTCGGTGAATCCATGGATGATTTGCGGGAATTTGTGCCTTCCGATTTTGCCAGAGCTTTGTTTGAAGAAGATAACGAGGAAGCCAGCAATTATGACCCTTTGCAGGAAAATTAACGGATGGTGTTCGCTAATTTATTAAAAAAGTTCAATTAAAAATTTATAAGAGAAAATTATTTGATTTATTTTGGCTGTTGAAAAGAGAGAGGTGGCGCATATTATGGATGCAGGTTTTTCTATAATGGCTTTTTTCGGTATAACGATAGTAACTGTTATAACCGTGGTCGGCTGTATTTGGATTATTAACAACAGAAATAAATAACAGTATGCAAGAAAATTCGGCATGCGGAAACTCTGTCAATTAATTAATATTTGATACGCAAATATACTTTGCAGTATGAAAGCCGCAGCATTTTGCGGCTTTTTGCTGTTTTCGGATTTTGGAAGATTTGGAAGATCTGAAAGAAAGGGTGATTCTTTTGTTCGGTGTGATTGCGGGAACAGGCTTTTACAACTGGGATATAATTGAAAATCAGGAGGAAAAATTAATCGAAACGCCTTATGGCGAGGCGGTTGTTTATTTGGGGCAAGCAGGCGGCAGGCAGGCTGCTTTTTTGCCGAGACATAAAAAGAACCACAGTGTGCCGCCGCACAAAATCAATTACAGAGCCAATATTTATGCTTTGCATAAAATCGGCGTAACTCGTCTGGTTGCCATCAACGCTGTGGGTTCGCTTGACAAAAACATCGGCCCCGGCGAAATTGTTTTGGCGGATGATTTTTTGGATTTCACATGGGGCAGGGAGCATACGTTTTACGACGGCGCCGACGGCAATGTGGGTCACGCAGATATGAGCGGCTGCTATTGCTCGGATTTTCAAAAATTAATTATAAAGTCCTCCGAAAGCGCAGATGTCAAACTGCATAGAAACGGCGTTTATGTGGCAACTCAAGGCCCCCGTTTTGAAACAAGAGCCGAAATCAAAGCTTATCAAAGGCTGGGCGGCACTGTTGTCGGCATGACGGGCGTGCCGGAATGCCCTTTGGCTGTGGAAATGGGAATTTGTTATGCAGGACTTTCTTATGTTACAAATTACGCCTGCGGCGTATGCGGTTCCTTGAAAGGAGATGAAATCGGCGCTGTGATTACCGAAACCAAAGGCAAACTGGAAAGGCTTTTGCGGGAAATTCTGAAAAATTACACAGAAAACAAGGGTTGTAATTGCGGAGTTGAAAAATGTTTGTTGTAATGTGATAAAAATATGTAGTAAAGTGATTGACTTATACATATAATCTCTGTTAAAATAATAATAGTATGGTAAGAAAAATATGGGAATGCCATTCTAAAGCATGATATAACTTATTCGTTAAAATTTTGAAATCGGAAGGTGGATTAAAATGATTAAGGCGATTGTATATCATACGAAAACAGGGTACACAGAAAGATATGCGAAGATTTTATCGGAAAGGACAGGTCTGCCTTGTTACAACATGAACGAGGCTTTGGGGCAGTTTGGCAAAAACGATGAAGTGATTTTCATGGGCAATATTATGACGGGTACAGTGAAAGGTTACAAAAAGGCTCATCGTAATTTCACAACCTGCTTTGTGGTCGGCGTCGGCATCAGCTACCCCACCAACGAAATCAAAGAGGACGTTCGGGACAGAACCGATATTGTGGACGAGCCGTTTTATCTTTTGCGAGGCGGTATTGACTACAAAAAA
>JAHZFN010000150.1:3057-4573 GCA_019421315.1 Peptococcaceae bacterium
GCAAATTCAAAGGCTTTTTCCTGAAGAAAATGGCAGAAATTGCCAACGCAGGACGGGAAAAGGGCGAAGATCATCAGCACGACCAAGAAACCATTGATATTTTGATGGAGGGCGGTGACTATTTCAATCCCGAATACTTGCAGCCTGTGGTTGACTGGTACAATCAGCATAAAGATGAAAATTTTATCCGCAACAGAGCTGTATTGAATTAAAAATACATAAAATATTATTAAAGAGAAGATTAGAAAGCTTTATAAAAGAGATTTTATTAAAAATTTTGATGCGAATTGCACGGCGACAAGGTAAAAGCCTTGACAGCCGTGCTTTTTTATTGTATAATAAGTTCTGCTGGTGTAAAGGTTTTCCCCTTTACACTTCTTTCAAGTTCGAAACCTCTGCGGTTTTCGGCGAATATCAAAAATTTTCGGTGTGATTTTATGGATAAATTTTATGGATAAATTGGGAAGAATTGCTTTGCTTTTCGATATATACGGCAGCTTGCTGACGGAAAAGCAAAGAACGCTTTTGGATATGTTCTATAACGAGGATTTGTCTTTGGGCGAGATTGCGGAAATCAATCAAACCAGCAGGCAGGCTGTTTTTGACAACATAAAACGCAGCGAAAAAACGTTGGAGCATTATGAAGTCAATTTGGGCTTGCTTGCCAGAAACTGCAACGAAAACGTGCTTTTGGAGAAGCTGCGGCAGGGTTATCTGAACAAGGATTGGCAGGCTGTGAAAAACGTTATTGACCTTTTGCAGACAGTTAAGGACGAAGACGCTCCCCATATTAAATAAACAACATCAGTATTTTCAGATAAAATATTCAGTTATTTTTAAGGATGTGAGATCATGGCAATATTTGGCAGCTTGGCTGATAAATTGCAGGAAACATTTAAAAAATTGACAGGCAAGGGCAAGCTTACCGAGGCAGATATTAAAGTTGCCATGCGTGAGGTTCGCCTTGCTCTCTTGGAAGCCGACGTCAGCTATAAGGTTGTTAAGGATTTTGTGGCAAAGGTTACGGAACGGGCTGTGGGCACAGAAATTTTGGAAAGTCTCTCCCCCGGTCAGCAGGTTATCAAAATCGTTAACGACGAGCTTGTTGCTTTGATGGGTTCGGAAAACGCCAAAATCAACATGAATTCCAAGCCGCCGACGGTTGTGATGATGGTTGGTTTGCAGGGTACAGGTAAAACCACATCTGTGGCAAAAATTGCCAACATTTTCAAGAAAAAAGGCAAAAGACCCCTTTTGGTTGCGGGCGACATTTACCGTCCCGCCGCCATCAAGCAGTTGCAGGTTTTGGGAGAACAGCTGGATATTCCCGTTTTCAGCCTTGGTAATCAAATCAGCCCTGTTGAAATTGCCAAACAAGCCAAAGAACACGCCGTAAAACACGGCAACGATTTGGTTCTGATAGATACCGCCGGCCGTCTGCATATTGACGAAGGCTTAATGCAGGAACTGAAAGATATTAAAGCGGCAGTCAGCCCCGATGAAATTTTGCTGGTTG
>JAHZFN010000015.1:0-1100 GCA_019421315.1 Peptococcaceae bacterium
AAGCGGCAATGATTGACAGCCGATAGGCTGTTATAAATATAATTCATGCTAAAAAACGGCTGTTATATAAAAAATAAAAAAACACAGCCGATATGATATGTGAAAAAAAGAGAGGAGATACAAAAAATGGATTACGGTAAAACATTGAATTTGCCTCAAACCGAGTTCCCGATGCGCGGTAATCTTCCCACACGCGAACCGGAATTTTTGAAAGAATGGGAAGAACAGGATATTTATCATTTGGTTGAAAAGCACAACGCAGGCAAACCAAAATTCATTTTGCACGACGGACCGCCCTACGCCAACGGCGACATCCACACAGGTCATGTGCTGAACAAAGTTTTGAAAGATATCATAATTAAATATAAAAGCATGTCGGGATTTGACGCTCCCTACACTCCCGGCTGGGACACCCACGGTCTGCCCATCGAACAAAAAGCCATCAAAGAATTCGGTATCAACCGCCACGAAGTGGACAAGGCCACCTTCCGCAAAAAATGCGAAGAATTTGCCTTGAACTGCGTTGATAACCAGAGAACCCAATTCAAACGTCTGGGCGTTCGCGGCGATTGGGACAATCCGTACATCACACTGCAAAAGGATTTTGAAGCCGCTCAAATCGGTGCTTTCGGCGAAATGGCGAAAAAAGGCTATATCTACAAAGGCAAAAAACCCGTTTACTGGTGTGCCGACTGCGAAACCGCTCTGGCAGAAGCCGAAGTTGAATATGCCGACCACAAAGCCCCCACAATTTATGTTAAATTCCAAGTTGTGGACGGCAAAGGCGTTTTGGGTAACGACACTTATTTTGTAATCTGGACAACCACACCGTGGACAATCCCCGCCAATCTGGCAATTTGTCTGCACCCCGACTATGTTTATGTCTGCGCCGAAATGGACGGCACGAAAATGGTTGTTGCCAAAGACCTGATGGAAACCTTTATGGCAGCGGCAGGCATTGAAAACGCCAACATCTTAAAAGAATTCAAAGGCGCTGAATTGGAAATGATCACCTGTCAGCATCCTCTGCTGGACAGAACCTCTTTGGTAATTTTGGGCGACCATGTAACATTAGATGCAGGTACAGGCTGTGTACACAC
>JAHZFN010000015.1:1110-3587 GCA_019421315.1 Peptococcaceae bacterium
GTACACACCGCTCCCGGTCATGGTGTTGATGACTTTGAAGCAGGCATGAAATACGGTTTGGAGGTTCTTTCCACCGTTGACGCCCAAGGCAAAATGAACGCCGATGCAGGCGAACAGTTCCAAGGCATGGATTTGGACGAATGCAATAAAGCCGTTATCAAAGGCTTGGAAGAAAAAGGCGCCGTTATGGGCTTGAAATGGATCAATCACCAGTATCCTCACTGCTGGCGCTGCAAAAAACCAATCGTTTTCCGTGCAACCGAACAGTGGTTCTGCTCCATCGAAGGCTTCCGTGACCAAGCTCTTGCCGAAATCGACAAAGTGCAGTGGATTCCCTCTTGGGGTCATGACAGAATTTACAACATGGTCAAAGACCGTTCCGACTGGTGCATTTCCCGCCAGAGAACCTGGGGCGTGCCGATTCCCATTTTCTACTGCAAAGAATGCGGCAAAGAAATTATCACAGACGAAACCATCAAGCATATTCAGAATTTGTTCCGTGAACACGGTTCCAATATCTGGTTTGAAAAAGATGCCGCCGAGCTGATCCCCGAAGGCTTGACCTGCGAATGCGGCTGTCATGAATTCCGCAAAGAAACCGATATCATGGATGTTTGGTTCGACTCCGGCTCCAGCCATCTGGCAGTTTTGGACAGCGGCAAATTCCCCGGACAGCGTTGGCCCGCCGACCTTTACCTGGAAGGCTCCGACCAGCACCGCGGCTGGTTCAACTCATCTTTGAACGTTGCCGTTGCCGTTAAAGGCTCCGCACCGTACAAGGCAGTTCTCACTCACGGCTTTATCGTGGACGAAAAAGGCAAAAAAATGAGTAAATCCTTGGGCAACGCTTTGGATCCTCATGAAATCATCGACAAAATGGGCGCCGATGTTCTCCGTCTTTGGGTTGCTTCCGCCGACTATCGTTCCGACCTTTCCATCTCCAACAAAATCATGAAGCAGGTTGCGGAATCCTACCGCAAAATCAGAAACACTGCCCGTTTCCTGCTTTCCAACCTGTATGATTTCGATCCCAAAACCGACTGTGTCGATTACAAGGATATGCCCGAAATCGACCGCTGGCTGATGCACCGCCTGCAGGTTCTGATTGACAAAGTAATCAACGGCTATGAAAATTACGAATTCCATGTGGTTTATCATGCCATCCATAAATTCTGCGTTGTTGAAATGAGTAATCTTTATTTGGATATCACCAAAGACACACTCTATTCCGAACTGCCCGCAGATATGCGCCGCCGTTCCGTGCAGACTGTTATGTACCACACCATCGACGCTTTGGTTCGTCTTTTGACTCCCGTTTTGGCATACACAACCGAAGAAATTTACGATTTTATGCCAAAAGCAGGCGAAGCATTGGCAAGCGTGCAAATGCTGGATATGCCCAAAGCCAACCCAGAATATATGGATGAAGCGTTGGACGCCAAATGGCAGGCTATCGCCGAAGTTAAAGACGTGGTTGCCAAACATCTGGAAGACGCCCGCAAAGCCAAAGCCATCGGTAACTCCATTGACGCCAAGGTTGATGTTTACGCCGAAGGCGAACAATACGACCTTTTGGCCTCTGCCGAAGCATTGCTGGCATATTTCTTCAAAGTTTCCCAGTTTGAACTGCACCAAGGCTTGGCAGGCAAAGAAGCCGAAACAGGCGTTGCCGTTGAAGTTTCCGCTGCCAAAGGTCATAAATGCGAACGCTGCTGGCTCTATACGGAAGAAACAGACAGCGAAAATCCCGCTCTTTGCCCCCGCTGCGGCGAAGTTATGAAACACATTCATGTGGAAGAAGAATAAAAGAAGAATAAAAAATTTCAAATAAAATAACAGCAAAATACCGTAATCCCCGAAAAGGGATTACGGTATTTTTGATTTTTGTACCACACTGCAAATTCAATCGGACCATTCGGCGTTAAAGGGCGAACAGCCGTCCTCGTCATCCGCAAACAGCATTTCCGCCTCCACCAAAACCACATCCACGCCGATTTTCTTAATTTTATTCCAAGGAATAACGCTCTCCTCGTTTTTGACAAAAATTCCAAAAAAGCGGCTGTTGCCCGGCATAACCAACGCCGTTACCTTACCTTGTTCCATATCCACCTCGATGTCGCGCACAGGACCCAGTTTTCTGCCGTCTGCCAAATTTATGATGTCCTTGTTGCGCAAATCGGAAATTTTAAACATAACATTCACCTGCCTTTGCCTACTAACAATATATGCCGCAAGACAAGTTTTATTATAGATTTTGTTAAGGGTTTATCAAAAAAATCGGCGGTGTTTTTCGTTTTTTTTATTTTAAACCGCCCGTCAAAAGCCGCAGAAAAAAACTGCCCGCCTTAACCTGCACCCCGTCCGCCGCACCCTTTGTACCCTTTGCACATTTTGCGCCTTTGTTGCTTTCGTAATTTTCGGCAGAATTTCGGCAAAATTTATCGGTATTATTTTTATCATCTGCCAAATTATATTCC
>JAHZFN010000151.1:0-6505 GCA_019421315.1 Peptococcaceae bacterium
TTCCATTTTCATAGGGTTTGCCGTTTTGATGACAGGTATGACCATGATGAGCAGCTCCGTTGTGGGTTTGCAGGATAATCCATCTTTTACGAATCTTTTAACCCTTTTCAGCAACCCCCTTTTGGGTGTGTTGGCAGGTGCTTTGCTGACGGCGATTATCCAAAGTTCTTCGGCTTCTGTCGGTATTTTGCAGGCGCTTTCTGCCACAGGCACCATTACATATGCCAACGCCATCCCCATTATTTTGGGGCAGAATATCGGTACCTGCGTTACGGCAATGC
This sequence comes from Peptococcaceae bacterium, assembly GCA_019421315.1. GTDB lineage: Bacteria > Bacillota > Dehalobacteriia > UBA4068 > UBA4997 > JAHZFN01. The sequence goes on from JAHZFN010000151.1 coordinate 282, forward strand.
TTTCTTCCATCGGCACTACCAAAAATGCCCGCAGGGCTGCTGTTGTGCATTTGTGCTTTAATATTATCGGCACGATGGTTTTCCTGGTTTTGTTCTATATCGTTCATTGGGTGCTGAACTTCTCTTTTATCAACGATACCGTAAATGCGGCAGGTATCGCCGTTGTTCATACTGTTTTCAACGTAGTTTCGGTTTCTGTTATGCTGCCCTTTACCAAAGGTTTGGAAAAACTGGCTTGCTTTATTATTAAGGATAGCGACCATGCGGAAAGCGAATCCGTTCTGGACGTTCGTTTGCTGAATACGCCGCCCGTTGCTATCCAACAGGCGCGAAAAGTAACCAACGAAATGGCGGCTCTTGCCAAAGATGGGATGCTTAACGCCATTGAGCTTTTGCAGAATTTCGACCCCGAAAAACTGAAAGCAGTGAAAGAAAGCGAAGATCAGGTTGACCGTTACGAGGATATTATCGGTACATATTTGGTTAAGCTGAATCGAGAAAGCTTGAATGATAACGACAGCAGGCAGGTTTCCAAGCTTCTGCACTGTATAGGTGATTTTGAAAGAATTTCCGACCACGCTTTGAATGTGGCTAAATCCGCCGAGGAGCTGCATACGAAGGGCATCGGCTTTTCGGAAGAGGCGGCTTTGGATTTGGGCGTTGTGGAAAAGGCGGTTTCCGAGCTTTTGGGTTTGACCTACAAGGCTTTTGCCGAGGACGATTTGGAAACGGCGAAATCCATCGAGCCGCTGGAGCAGGTGGTGGACGCTTTGAAAATCAAAGTGCGGGATCATCATATCGGCAGACTGCAAAAAAATATCTGCACCATCGAAACGGGCTTTGTTTTCTCCGATATTTTAACGGCTTTGGTCAGAACCTCCGACCATTGCTCCAATATTGGGGTTTGTCTTTTGGAAATTGCCAACGACAGCTACGAAACCCACGAATATTTGAGCCACGTTAAATTTGACGGCGAAAACGATTTTTCCGAAAAATTCGATGTTTACAAAGCTAAATATCTTGTATAAAATATAAATATGAATTAAAAATTTAACGGCAGTACTTTATGATGGCAGCAGGCAGTTTTGATGAAATCGGCTGCCGGCAAAAGAAGGGAATGTATAGATTATGAATACGGTTTATTGCGTTGAGGACGATACCAATATTCGTGAACTGATTGAGTATACTTTGGCTTCCACGGGTTTTGCGGTGAAAGGCTTTGCCGACGGCAAAGATTTTTTCGCCGAGCTGAAGATGAACAAGCCCGATTTGGTGCTGCTGGATATTATGCTGCCCGACATGGACGGTATGGAAATTTTGAAATCTATCCGCAACAACCCCGAAACCAAAAATGTATGCGTTATCATGCTGACGGCAAAATCCGAACGTATGGATAAAATTAAAGGTCTGGACTGCGGCGCTGACGATTATATCACCAAACCCTTTGATATTTTGGAATTGATTTCCCGAATCAAAGCGGTTTTGCGGCGTTCTGCGCCCTCTGCCGAAGCAGAAACGGAGCTGTCCTTTGCTGAAATTTGCCTGAACAGCAGCAAGCGCCAGGTTTTTGTCGGCGGCAAAGAGGTAAACCTGACCTACAAGGAATACGAGCTTTTGCATATGCTGATGGCGGCAGGCGGCAATGTTGTGCCGAGGGAAAATATTATTTCCGCCGTTTGGGGTACGGAATACGAAGGTGAATCAAGAACCTTGGATGTGCATATCCGTACATTGCGCCAGAAATTGGGCGTTGCCGGCAACCATATCGAAACTGTCAGAAACGTGGGCTATAAAATAGGTTGAGTTTAATATTTTATAAAAAATTGGGGTAAGTTTAGGAAATAGGGTATTTAATCGGGTGCTTTGTTATGTATAAGAAAATTTATCGAAATATGGTCTTTTTGTCCATATTAACTTTGTTGTTGGCAACCGCCATGATTTTATCGGCTTGCTACACAACTTTCAATACAAAATTAAAAGAAGAAATTCGCGGCGAAGCGGTGCTGATGGGCGATTTTTTGAACAGCAGCGACGATATGACCGCAACGTTAAGCAATGCCACCAAGGACGCAGGCAACAAAAGAATTACTTTGATTTCTCCCGACGGCGCTGTGGTTTTTGATAATGAGGCGGCAGTAGATACGCTGGACGACCACAACAATCGTCCCGAAGTTATCGCCGCCAGAGAGCAGGGTATCGGTTCTGCCGAGCGCTATTCCGTTTCCACCGGGCAGAAGCTTTATTATTACGCCGTGAAATTGGACGACGGTTCCATTTTGCGTGTGGCAACCTCCACCAACAATATGTTTTATATGTTTTGGGGAGTTTTGATTTCTGTCTTTTTCATCGGCGTTTTGATTTTGATTTTGGCTGTTTTGGTGGCTTTGCGCCTGACGGACAATATCGTTAAGCCTCTGGAAAAAATTTATTCCTTTGATAATGAAAACTACACAGACGTTTATGAGGAAATTCAGCCGTTTTTGAACAGAATCGCCAGACAGAACAAGGAGATTAAGCGTCAGATGGCAAAAGTCAAGGCTCAAAAAGGCAGATTGCAGGCGATCACCGACAATATCAACGAGGGTTTGGTGATTATCGACAGCAACGCCAATATACTTTCCGTCAATAGCTGTGCTTTGGAAATTTTCAAGGTGGGCGAAAGCTATGTTAAACACCGTCAATTCAGCTATTTGACAGACGATGAAAATATCCACAAGGCACTGTGTGCGGCTTTGAAAGGCGAAAAAGACAGCCTGACCGAAAAAATCGGCAGAAAAACCTATCAGATTTTTTACAGTCCCGTTTATGAGCAAGACCATATCAACGGTGTTGTTATGCTGATTTTTGATGTCAGTGAAAAGGCAAAATCCGAACAGATCCGCCAGGAATTTACCGCCAACGTATCTCATGAGCTGAAAACGCCGCTGACCACAATCCACGGCTACGCCCAGGTTATCGAAAACGGCATTGCCAAACCGGAGGATGTTCGCCGCTTTGCAGGCAAAATTGCCAAAGAAAGCTCTCGTCTGGTTTCCTTGATTGACGATATTATGAAGCTTTCCAGCTTGGACGAAAGCGGCGCCGACTGCGAAAAACATCAGCTTTCTTTGTTGGCTGTGGTGAACGAGGTTTTGGAAAATCTCCAGACAAAGGCAGAAGCGAAGAACATTAAAATTCAGGTTTTGGGTGAAGATACCAGAATTTACGGCAATCTTTCCCAGATAACGGAATTGGTTTACAATCTTTGCGACAACGCCATAAAATACAACAAAGACGGCGGCGCTCTCAATGTTACTTTGGCTGACAAAATGCTTTTTGTTGCCGATACGGGGATTGGTATTCCCGAAGAGGACATCGACCGCATTTATGAACGGTTTTTCCGCGGCGATAAAAGCCATTCCAAATCCATCGAAGGCACGGGGCTGGGGCTTTCCATCGTTAAGCATATCGCCGAAGCAAATAATGCTGTTATAGACGTTGACAGCGTTGTTGGCGAAGGCACAACCTTTACCGTGCATTTTGAAAAATAAATTAAAAAATAAATTAATTATAAAGAATTATAAGGAACTGCCTGTTTACGGCAGTTCCTTTTTGTGTGCTTTGCCGCAGCGGTATATTCTGCTTTTTTCGGCATATATTCTATTAAATATCGGAAAATACTTTAAAAGGCAAGGAATTACTGATTGTTTTATAAAAATGTGGCTAATATTTCAATTTATTTTATTTCAATAAAATTATGCCGATTATTGCGTTGATTTAATCAGGCGATAAGACTGATTGAGCTTATTGAAGCATTATTTTCGGCGTTTCGTTAACTGATAAGATATTAATTACATAAACTTTACTTAAGTTTTACTTGACAGAGATAGCAGATTTTACATGGCGGAATCTATAATTTAAATATACCATGGTAATGATATTAAAAGTGATTAAAAAAATTAAAATTAAAAAAGAAAAACGAATTTGAAAAGAGGTAATCAAAAATGAAAAAACTTTTGGTTGTTACAATGTTAATCGGCGCTTTGGCATTCGTTCTGTGCGGCTGCGGCAGCAGCAACACCGACACAAGCGCAGATACTGATGCTGCGGCAGACAGCATGAGCGGTGAAATTTCCGTTGTTGCCAGAGAAGACGGCTCCGGCACCAGAGATGCTTTCAATGAATTGATGGGTATTGTTGACGAAAACGACAACGATTTGACTTATGACGGTGCAGAAATTACCAACAGCACATCTGTTATGCTGAGCACAGTTGCCGGTAACAAACAGGCAATCGGTTATGTTTCTTTGGGTTCTCTTTCTTCCGATGTTAAAGCTATAAAAGTTGACGGTGTTGAACCCAACGTTGAAGATATCAAAGCAGGTACCTACAAAGTTTCCAGACCTTTCAACATTGCTTACAAAGACGGCACCTTGAGCGACGTTGCCCAGGATTTCATGAACTACATTTTGAGTGCCGAAGGTCAGCAGATCATTGAACAGGAAGGTTATATCAGTGTTGTTGATAATGCAGAAAGCTACAGCGGCTCCGGTATGAGCGGTAAAGTTACTTTGGCAGGCTCCACTTCCGTTTCTCCCGTAATGGAAGTTTTGGCTGATGAATACAAAAAAATCAATCCTGATGTTACAATCGAAATTCAACAGACGGGTTCCTCCGCCGGTATCTCCTCTGCTATCGAGGTGTTTGCGACATCGCAATGTCCTCCCGTGATTTGAAAGACAGCGAAGCAGCCGACTTGAAACCCGTACAAATCGCTATGGACGGTATTGCCGTAATCGTTAACAACGACAACCCCACAGAAGATTTGAGCTCCGACCAAATCAAGAGCATCTTCACAGGCGACATTCTCGACTGGGCTGATCTTGCAAAATAATGTAGCGTTACAAGCATAACAGATTATGACAAAGACGTTTTGCGGTAAAAATGTTAATGCTAAAGAGTTAAATATAAACGGCAGATTAACCCCTTGCGGTTAATCTGCCGCCAAAAAAAATTTTGAGTTTTTTTAGTAACAAAACAACAACACGAAACATATGGTGAGGCTATGAATAAATCAAGTGAAAAATTAATGCAGGTTGTTTTCGGAATATGCGCCTGTGTTTCCATTGCGGCGGTTATTGCCATCTGCCTGTTTATGTTTGCCAACGGCTTGCCGGCTATGCACGACATCGGTTTTGCGGATTTCCTTTTGGGCGACCGCTGGAAACCGAAAATGGATTTGTACGGCATATTCCCGATGATTTTGGGCAGCATTTATGTTACAGCAGGTGCCATTATCGTCGGCGTACCAATCGGCATTTTGACGGCTGTATATTTGGTGAAATACTGCCCCGCTAAATTATATAAGGTTTTAAAACCGGCAATTGAGCTTTTGGCAGGTATCCCCTCCATCGTCTACGGTTTCTTCGGTTTGGTAGTTCTTGTTCCCGTTGTGCAGTATCTTTTCCAGACAAGCGGTAAAGGTATTTTTACCGCATCGGTGCTTTTGGGAATTATGATTTTGCCGACTATCATCAATACGACGGAAAGCTCACTGAGGGCTGTTCCCGATATATATTATGAAGGTTCGCTGGCTTTGGGTGCCACCAAGGAACGCAGTATCTTTCGTTCCGTTTTCCCCGCTGCCAAATCGGGTATTTTGGCAGGTGTTATCCTTGGTATCGGCAGAGCTATCGGTGAAACCATGGCGGTTGTTATGGTCTGCGGTAACCAGGCAGTAATGCCTCACAGCATTACATCGGGTGTCAGAACATTGACTGCGAATATCGTTTTGGAAATGGGCTATGCGGCAGACTTGCACAGGGAAGCGCTGATTGCCACAGCCGTTGTACTGTTTGTTTTCATTTTGCTGATAAATTTATGCTTTTCGGCATTAAAGAGGGGTGGTAATTCATGAATATAAGAGAATATATGAATAAACCGTTTTCCTTTTTAATGATGATGTTGATTAAGCTGGCGGCTTTGGCAACTGTGGCGGTTGTCTTGTTCATAGTGGCGTATATTTTGATTAAAGGTGTTCCCAATATCAATGCAAGCCTTTTTGAATGGGAATACAACACAACCAATGTGTCAATGCTGCCGTCCATTATCAACACCTTGTATATGACTTTGCTGACCTTGCTGTTTGCGGTGCCAATCGGCATTTTTTCGGCGGTGTTTTTGGTGGAATATGCCAAACGCGGCTCTAAGCTAGTAAAAGTTATCCGCTTGACCACTGAAACTCT
>JAHZFN010000151.1:6515-8083 GCA_019421315.1 Peptococcaceae bacterium
TTCGGTTTGTTTGGTTATTTGGCTTTTGTAATCACACTGGGCTGGAGCTATTCTTTGATTGCCGGTGCTTTGACATTGGCTATTATGGTTTTGCCCACCATCATCCGAACCACAGAGGAAGCTCTTTTGGCGGTTCCCGATACTTACCGTGAGGGCAGCTTCGGTTTGGGCGCAGGCAAGCTCCGAACTATTTTTGTGATAATTTTGCCAACTGCCATGTCGGGCATTATTGCAGGGGTGATTTTGGCAATCGGCAGAATTGTGGGCGAAACGGCAGCCTTGATTTTTACGGCAAGTACCACGGCGGCAGTTCCCGGCAGTTTGCTGGATTCTGCCAGAACCCTTTCCGTTCATATGTACTGCCTTTTGAGTGAGGGTCTTTATACGGATCAGGCTTATGCCACAGCAGTTGTGTTGTTGGTTATGGTAATCGGAATTAATGCCCTTTCTAATTTAATTGCCAAAAGAATTGCCAAAATTTAATCTTTGAATATATTAACAGTAAAACTGAGTAAGATTTAAACAAGTAGGTGTAATGATGAAATTCGATATAGAAAAGCTGGAACTGTATTATGAGGATTTTAAAGCCTTGAAAAGCGTCAGCCTACAAATCCCGGAAAAAGAAATCACTGCTTTCATCGGTCCTTCGGGCTGCGGCAAATCCACGTTTTTGAAAACGCTAAACCGTATGAACGATTTGATTGACGGCTGCCGCATTAACGGCAGTGTGCTTTTGGACGGACAGGATATTTACAGGAACATTGACGTTAATCAACTGCGAAAAAGGGTTGGCATGGTTTTCCAAAAACCGAATCCCTTCCCGATGAGCATTTACGATAACATTGCGTATGGTCCCAGAACTCACGGTATACGCTCCAAAGCCAAGCTGGATGTAATTGTGGAAGAAAAACTGAAACAGGCGGCTTTGTGGGAGGATGTCAAAGACAGACTGAAAAAAAGCGCTTTGGGCTTGTCAGGCGGTCAACAGCAGCGGCTTTGCATTGCCAGGGCTTTGGCTGTTGAGCCGGAGGTTTTGTTGATGGACGAACCTACATCGGCACTGGATCCCATATCCACATCAAAAATCGAAGATTTGGTAACGGAGCTGAAGAAAGATTATACAATTATTATTGTTACTCATAATATGCAGCAGGCGGCGAGAATATCCGATAATACGGTGTTTTTCTTGATGGGAGAAATTATCGAGGCGGGCGATACCGACCGGATTTTTTCCATGCCGCGTGACAAAAGAACCGAAGATTATATTACAGGGAGGTTTGGTTGATGCGAAACAAATTCGACGAGCAGCTTGATATACTGCATGATAAAATGATAAAAATGGGCTCTCTTTGCGTTGAGGCCATTACCGATGCTATGAAAATTCTGGTTGATGATGACGAAGATATGATTGCCAAGGTCAACGATGTTGAAGAAGAAATTGATCAGCTTGAAAGAGAGATTGAAACTCTCTGCATGAAGCTTTTGCTGCACCAACAGCCTGTGGCATCTGATTTACGCCGTATATCTTCCGCTTTGAAGATGATTTCCGATATGGAACGTATCGGCGA
>JAHZFN010000152.1 GCA_019421315.1 Peptococcaceae bacterium
AAGGGATTTCTGCGGCGTTTGCGGAGTTTTGATAAAGTATAAACTGCGTTGTGCCTTGGTCGTAGAAAATATTTTTGTTGCCGACACCTGCGGCGTTGAGCATTTCCCGCAGAGGCACATACAATGTGTTGTCCGCTACAAAAGGCTTATGCACAAAATCGATGGTTTCGCCGTTTTGGCTGATTTTAATGCTGTAATTGTCTTGTGCGGCATCTTGGGCAACACCTGCGGCAAAAGCGCAGCCTGAAAACAACAGAACCGCCATAAAAACGGAAACAAAAGTAACGGCTTTGCCTGTCTGCGGTTTCCTTTGGATGGTATGAAATCTTTTGTGAATGATTTTTTTACTGCCTGACATCTGGGTTGTCAGAGGACGCCCAGTTTGATGAGAAATTGCCAAAAGCTTAAGGATTGTCCGCATATAATTTTTCCGTTCGTGAGCGGTCATGGCTTTGGTTACCAGATAATCGCAGGAAATTTCGCAGGCCTCGTCGATTTGCTTAATTATAATGGGTGAGACGGGGTTGAACCAATGAACCGAAGCAACCAGCATGGCGAACCATTTGTAAATTAAATCGTGGCGTTTGCAGTGGGTCAGCTCGTGGCTCATGATATAGTTGAGATCTTCTGCGGTAATATCGGCGCAGGGCAGATAAAGCGTCGGTTTGAACAAGCCGATAATCAAAGGCGCATCCAGCATATCGGTTTGGCGCACGGCGGGTTGATTTTGGCTTGCGGCAAAGCCGCCGGCGGTGCGGGAATTTTTTCTGATGTTTCTTTTGAAAACTGCATAACGGCAGATTTTGCCGCCGAAAACAGCCGCAAAGCCCAGCAGCCAAATAATTGCCGCCAAACGCATTAAATCTATGTTGTAAAGGATTGCTGCCGCTTTGGAGGCTTGGTTGCTTTCCGTGTTGATTGCCGCAGAGCTTGCAGGGTTCGCAGCCGTGGTTGCCGTTAATGCCTGATCGGCAGTCGTTGTTTCTGCGGTGTTTTCACTGTTTGCCGCAGGTTCGGCGGCGCTTTGGTAAACTGCCGTGTCGGCAGCGGCAGGAACTGCGGTCTGTTCCGACGGCAGAGAAATTTGAAAAGGAATAAGCATAACCAGCAAAACCGACAGCCAGATATAATACTGCCAGTTGGGGTTAAAGCGTTTTTCCGTAAAAGGTTTTATCAATAAAAGAATTAATGCCAGGGCACCGCCCGTTGCCGACATCAAAAGTACTGTTTTGAAGATGGCAGACAGCATATGATCGACCTCCCGTAATGTTTTTTAATCAAAAAACTATAATTTTTTTAACTATACGCTACATGGCTGTTTGAAAACAGCAAAATATACACTGCCACA
>JAHZFN010000153.1 GCA_019421315.1 Peptococcaceae bacterium
AGGAACCCACAGCGGAAACCAAAGCCCAAAGCAACGGAGGTTTCCGGGTCAAAGGAAAGTGCCGCATCGTTAAGCTGCAATTTTTCAAGTGCATCTTTCAGTTCATTGTATTTACCGCTGTCAACGGGATAAAGACCGCAGTAAACCATGGAAACAGCACTGCGGTAACCGGGCAGAGGGAACGGTGTCGGGTGAGCGGCATCCGTTACGGTATCGCCAACCTGAGTATCACGCACATTCTTGATACTGCCTGTCAGAAAGCCTACGTCGCCTGCCGAAAGTCTGTCCACCGTTTTAACGGCAGGTGTACAAACACCAACCTCCACAACCTCAAATTCCTTTTCTGTGTTCATCATCCGAACTTTCATGCCCTTTTTCACATAACCGTCCATGATCCGCATATAAGGGATGGCGCCTTTGTAGGCATCAAAATGGGAGTCGAAAATCAAAGCGGAAAGCTCGGCATTGCGGTCACCGTCAGGGGCAGGAATTCTCTGCACAATGGCTTCCAAAATGTCCTTGGTGCCAAAGCCCGTTTTGGCGGAACAAAGAATGGCATCGTCAGCAGGCAAACCGATAACTTCTTCGATTTCTTCTTTTACACGGTCGGGGTCGGCACTGGGCAGGTCAATTTTGTTGATAACGGGAATAATTTCCAAATCGTTTTCAATTGCCAAATACACATTGGCAAGGGTCTGGGCTTCGATGCCCTGGGCGGCATCCACAACCAGCAAAGCCCCCTCGCAGGCTGCCAAACTGCGGCTCACTTCATAGTTAAAGTCAACGTGTCCCGGAGTATCAATCAAATTCAAAGTATACTCCTGTCCGTCGTCCGCCTTGTAATTAACACGAACCGCCTTCAGCTTGATGGTAATGCCGCGTTCTCTTTCCAAATCCATATCGTCCAAAACCTGGGCTTCCATTTCCCTGGCGGAAAGTGCCCCTGTATATTCCAAAAGTCGGTCAGCCAAAGTGGACTTTCCGTGGTCAATATGAGCGATAATGCAAAAATTCCTCGTTCTTTCTTGACAAGTTTCCACTCAAATTCCTCCTCAAAAACTTTTTGCTTATTTATGATATTCTTTATGACAATTATCTGATTTATAACTTTTTTAATAATTTTTTGTAAAATCAAGATTTTTATTTTGTGTGATTTTCCTCTTGTTTATCCTCTGCCGCTGTCTGTTTATCGGCGGTATCAGGATTATCTTCCGAATTATCTTCGGGATTATCTTCCGCTTTTATTTCTTGAATATCTTGATTTTCTGTTTGTTTATTTTCATCGCCTTTTTTATGATGGCGGTGCAGTATTCTGCCAAATTTCCGTTTAAAAATATTCATTGCCTGTTCCGCTTCGGGCATTTGCAGTTTCAGGCTGATGAACGCATAAACCACAACGCCGACACCGATGCTCAAAAGAATTTGGATAGTCTGGATAATTTTGGTGTTGACGGGCAGGAACTGTTCGAACAGCCAAGCCACAGCATAAACCACAACACCCATAACGGCGGAAATCAAAATGGTCTGCAAAATGGATTTAACCAAAGCTCTGCCGCCGAAAGCGCCGATTTTGCGGTGCAAAAGCAGCAACAGAACACCCATGTTCAAAATGCCCGCAATAGAATATGCCAAAGCCAAACCACCCTGCTTCATCACGCCTACCAAAAGCAAGCTGAAAACAATATTGCCGACGATGGAAAGCACAGCACACCAAACAGGCGTTTTGGTATCTTTCAGAGCATAAAAGGAACGGCTCAAGGTATGCACCGCCGCATAAGCAAACGTACCTATGCAGTAAAAAATCAAAGCATAAGCCGTCTGGGCAGTGTTTTCAGCCGTAAAATTACCGCTGCTGTATTCATAAAGCAGCCTGATGGCAGGCGTGCTTAAAACGGCAATACCAACAGAGGCAGGAATTGTAATGAAAATTACCGTCCGCAGCCCCATAACCAGGGTTTCTTTGAATTCCTTCATTCTGCCCGTTGCCGCCAAACTGGTCATGGTCGGGAAAACGGCAACACCAACGGCAATGCCGAAAATGGAAATGGGCACCTGCATAATCCGCTGGGCATTTCGGAGAGCTGTCAAAAGCCCCGGAGCCAGCCCCGATGCCAAATTCTGATTGACAAAAAGATTAAGCTGCTGGGCGCCCAAGCCGATCAAAACAGGTATAATCAAAATGATCAGTTCACGGAAGCCCTCATCCTTTGTATCAAAAGAAAAAGTATAGTGAATACCTATTTTCAGCAATGCCCTGAACTGCACAAAGAAATTCAAAAAGGCACCGAAAACCACACCGATGGAAAAACCCGCAATGCCGTAGCCGGGGAAGAAATGCTCGATTGGGCGCATTAAAATCAAACCGCCGACGATAATGCCCACATTATACAGCACCGATCCCAAAGCAGGCGCCGTAAAATTTTTGTATGACTGCAAAATGCCTGTGCTGATACCGGCAAAGCACATAAAGATTACCTGAATGAACATGATTCTGGTCAGACTGATTGTCAGCTGCTTGGTTGTGGAGTCAAAACCGGGAACCAAAATATCCACAAACTGCGGTGCCAAAACAATGCCCAAAGTAACACCGATCACCATCAAAAGCATTATCCAGTTGAAAATAATGCTGACACTTTTCCAGCCTTGTTTTTCCTCTTGCCTTGCCAAATAACTGGAAAAAATGGGAATAAAGGCGGCAGACAAAGCGCCTCCCACCAAAAGCATATATAAAGTATCGGGAACGGAAAAAGCCGCATTGTAAGCGTCCGTGTAGCTGTTCTGACCGAATTTTGCCAGAATAATAATATCCCGCACATACCCCAGCAGTCTTGACAAAAGCATGGCTATCATCAAGATATTGGCGGCTTGCAGCACGCCGGTTTTAGCTTTGTTATCCAAAATTGCACCACCTAATAATATATTAAATATATTTCTTAATAATCACTCTGACATTCTATTATATCATTTTTTTGCAGTCAATAAAAGACCCATCAAAAATAAATAATAAATTTTCCGTCAACCCCCACTTTGTGTGCGAATTTTTATTTGATTTTTTCGTAATAAATTTTCGGCTTTTTAATACTAATTTTATATTCAAATTTATATTCAAAAACGTTTTTCGGGAATTCAATATCGCCGCACGAACAACATATTTGCGGGCAAAAAAGCCGTCGTTTTGCGGTTAAAAGTTAAGAATTGCATAAAATGCCGAGATGTGATAAAATAGTGATAATACAAATTTTATTCTTAATTTATTCTAAAGAAAAGAGGCTTTGCCATGAAATATTTAGTGGTTATTGATATGCAGAACGACTTTATCAATGGTTCTTTGGGAACCAAAGAAGCTGAAGCCATTGTGGAAAAAGTCAAAAACAAAATTGACAGTTGGCGTCAGGCGGGCGGCGCCGTCATTTTCACCAGGGACACCCATGATAAAAACTACATGAACACCCAAGAAGGCAGAAAGCTGCCTGTGCCTCATTGCCTGAAAAACACGGACGGCTGGCAAATTTCCGCCCAATTATCGGTTTTGCCCGAGGATTTAATCATCGACAAACCCACCTTCGGATCAACGGAGCTGGCGGCAGCTTTTGCCGAAATGAATAAACAAGACCCAAGCCAACCCGAAGAAATTCAGCTGGTGGGTCTTTGCACGGACATCTGCGTCATTTCCAACGCCATGCTTTTAAAAGCCGCCCTGACGGAAACTCCCGTTGTTGTGGACAGCCGCTGCTGCGCAGGCGTTACTCCCGAATCCCACCAAAACGCTCTTGCCGCCATGAAAATGTGCCAAATCAACATTATCGAATAAACCATATATTTTTTTCAAAAAAAAAACCCCGCCCAAGCATGAAAAACTTCTGCGGGGATTTTTCCTACAAATCCCGATTTTCCTACAAATTCCGATAAAGTATCAAAATATTTATTAAAATATTATTATGCATTACGCAAAGCAAATATGGCATATATACCCTCAATTTTTCCGTAATTATGCCTTTTCGGCTCTCCGTTTTTGCTTTTTAAACTTAAAATCTACTTATAATTCATATTAAACGGTAACTATGATATTATTTTTCAAGAAATATTGCTTTTTTCCGCCGTTTTGTATACTGTATAAAACATCAAATTATCACAAATATTTTGTATAATAATTTTATACGCTGTTTATATAATATCTGTGGCTTTTTTTGCAGATTGACCGACGTTTAACTGCGGTTTTGCCAAAGCAAAGCAATACGCCCCCCTTTTTGCCGACCACCCCCAAGGGGCTGCCGAAAGGTTTACCCAATTTTTCGGGCAGAGCGGCAAAGCAATCTTACCGAGATTTGAGCGGAAATGTTGAGTTCGTTGATCTTAATATTCGGGGATTTTTTAATTTTCAATTGTCAAAAAATTCTAATTAATTCTGCAATTAAACAATTAAATTCCAATTAAGCTCCAGTTAAATTTTGCATTTTGCAATTATTCGGCTTAATTTCCCGATTTGCATTTTAAATGCCTGCCAAAGCATTTGCGCAAAAATTACAGCTGAACAAAGCTGATTTTGCAGCATTAATCCGAATATTAATTATGAGTATTAATTATCTGCAATTTTCAAATCACAAATTATTATATATGACTTGTATTATATATTTTTATCTGTTTCAAAAAAAGCGACAGCCAAACGGCAGCCGCAAAAAAAAACCAATTATTACCGCTGTATTTTGTATTAAAAACAGTGTTATAATCTATGTCAAACAAGAATTTATCAGGAGGTGTTAATATGCCCAGAAAACTGAAAACCATGGACGGCAACACTGCAGCCGCCCATGTCAGCTACGCTTTTACGGAAGTTGCAGGCATTTACCCCATTACCCCGTCCAGCCCCATGGCAGACTGCGTTGACCAATGGTCTGCCGCAGGACACAAAAATATTTTCGGTCATCCTGTAAAGGTTGTTGAATTGCAGTCCGAAGGCGGCGCCGCAGGCACCATGCACGGTTCCTTGGCAGCAGGTGCCCTGACTACAACCTACACTGCTTCCCAAGGGCTTTTGCTGATGATTCCCAATATGTACAAAATGGCAGGTGAACTGCTGCCGGGCGTTTTTCACGTGTCCGCCAGAGCGGTTTCCACCCATGCCTTAAATATTTTCGGTGACCATTCCGACGTTTACGCCTGCCGTCAAACAGGCTTTGCTATGCTCTGCGAAACCAACCCGCAGGAAGTTATGGACTTATCTCCCGTGGCTCATATGGCGGCAATCAAAGGCAGAATTCCTTTTTTGAATTTCTTCGACGGTTTCCGCACCTCCCACGAAATTCAAAAAATTGCCGTTTGGGATTATGACGACTTAAAAGATCTCTGCGATATGGAGGCGGTTGAAGCGTTCCGCAAGCACTGCCTGAACCCCGAACGACCCTATATGCGCGGTTCCCATGAAAACGGCGACGTTTTCTTCCAGCACAGAGAAGCCTGCAATATCTACTACGACGCCCTGCCGGGTATCGTTGAGGACTGCATGAACCAAATCAATGCCAAAATCGGCACAGATTACCGGCTTTTCAACTATTATGGCGCACCCGATGCCGAAAGAGTTATTGTTGCCATGGGTTCCGTCTGCGATTTAATCGAAGAAGTTATCGACTATTTGAATGCGCAGGGCGAAAAAGTCGGTTTGGTTAAAGTCCGCCTGTACCGTCCCTTTGTCGGCGAAAAACTGGCGGCAGCCATTCCCGCAACCTGCCAAAAAATCGCCGTTTTAGACAGAACCAAAGAACCGGGCTCCATCGGCGAACCTCTTTATATGGACGTTGTAACCGCACTTGCCAATGCGGGCAGAACAATTCCCGTCATCGGCGGCCGTTACGGTTTGGGTTCCAAAAACACGCCGCCCAAGTCCATTTTTGCCGTTTATGAAGAATTGGCAAAAGACAAAGCAGAAATGAAACCTCATTTCACCATCGGCATTAATGACGACGTAACTCATCTTTCTCTGCCCGAACACAGAACACCCGATATTTCCGCCCCCGGCACCATCAAATGCAAATTCTGGGGATTGGGTGGTGATGGTACAGTCGGTGCCAATAAAAACTCTATCAAAATCATCGGCAACCACACCGACAAATACGTTCAGGCATATTTCCAGTACGATTCCAAAAAAACAGGCGGTGTAACCATTTCCCACCTGCGTTTCGGTGACAAACAGATCAAAGACCCGTATTATGTTAAAAAGGCTAATTTTGTGGCATGCCACAATCCGTCATATATCACAAAGGGCTTCCAAATTGTGCAGGACGTCAAACCCGGCGGCATTTTCCTTATCAACTGTCAGTGGGATTTTGCCGAACTGGAGCATAATCTTGACCCTGCCTCCAAACGGTATATTGCCGAAAACGACATTCGTCTTTACACCATCAACGCCATTGATTTGGCAACGGAAATCGGCATGGGTAAACGCACCAACACAATTTTGCAGTCGGCTTTCTTCAAGCTGGCAAACATCATTCCCGAAGAAGAAGCAATCGGCTATATGAAAGAAGCCGCCACCAAATCCTACCTGAAAAAAGGTCAGGATGTGGTTGACATGAACCATAAAGCTATCGACCTGGGTGCCAGCGCTTTGGTAAAAATCGATGTTCCCGCATATTGGAAAGACGTAAAAGATATCGAACGCAGCTACGACCTGCCGGGAAAACCGGAGCTTGTTACCATGGTCAACAGCATTCTTCGTCCCATCGTCAATATGTACGGCGACGATGTTCCCGTTTCCGCTTTCATGCCCCACGCCGACGGTCAGTTTGAGCTGGGCGCTTCGGCTTACGAAAAACGCAGCATTGCCGTTACCGTTCCCAAATGGGACGCCGAAAAATGTATTCAGTGCAATCAATGCGCCTTTGTCTGTCCCCACGCTACTATCCGTCCTTTCGCTTTGACAGAAGATGAAATTGCCAAAGCTCCCGCCGCCGCCAAATACGCTCCCTTTAAAGCGGGCAAGGGCAAGGGCAAATATCAGTACTTAATGGCAATTTCGCCGATGGACTGCATGGGCTGCGGCGTTTGTGCTGAAGCCTGCCCCAAAGGCGCCATCAGCATGGAACCCCAGAAAACCCAGATAGACCAGCAAAAGGTTTTCCAATATGCCGTTTACGACACAGCGGAAAAACCTGATATGCACGACAACACAGTTAAAGGCAGCCAGTTCAGACCGCCGATGCTGGAATCCTCCGGCTCCTGCGCAGGCTGCGCCGAAACCTCATACGCACGTTTGGTGGCTCAGCTTTTCGGCGACAGAATGTATATTTCCAATGCCACAGGCTGCTCCTCAATCTGGGGCAACCCCGGAGCCGCCGCTCCATACTGCACCAATCAAGCGGGACACGGCCCCGCCTGGACCAATTCCCTCTTTGAGGATAATGCGGAACACGGCTACGGCATTTACACAGGACAAAAGGTTATCCGCGATAATCTGATTGAAAAAGTCAAAGCGTTTCTCGAAAAAACAAACTCCGAAACCAGAAAAGCTCTCTGCCGCAAGTATCTGGATACTGTAAACGACGGCGCAGCAAACAGCACCGCCGCCAAAGCCTTAATTGCGGATTTGGAAAGCGACGTTTGCTGCGATACCGTTAGGGAAATTCTGGACAAAAAAGAATTCCTCGCCAAGAAGAGCGTTTGGATCTTCGGCGGCGACGGTTGGGCATACGACATCGGTTTCGGCGGCTTAGACCATGTTTTGGCATCGGGCGAAGATGTTAACGTTTTCGTTTTCGACACAGAGGTTTACTCAAACACAGGCGGTCAGGCGTCCAAAGCCTCCAACATCGGTCAAGTGGCGCAGTTTGCCGCCGCAGGCAAACCCACCAAGAAAAAAGGTCTGGCAGAAATTGCTATGTCTTATGGCTATGTATACGTGGCACAGGTTGCCATGGGCGCCAACCCCGCCCAAACCATGAAAGCCATCACGGAAGCGGAAGCCTACCATGGTCCATCTTTAATCATCGGCTATTCGCCCTGCGAAATGCACTCCATCAAAGGCGGCATGGTCAACTGCCAGCATGAAATGAAAAAAGCCGTTGACTGCGGCTACTGGAA
Source organism: Peptococcaceae bacterium (assembly GCA_019421315.1). GTDB lineage: Bacteria > Bacillota > Dehalobacteriia > UBA4068 > UBA4997 > JAHZFN01. The sequence continues at coordinate 8,074 of JAHZFN010000153.1, forward strand.
TTTGTTCCGCTTCAACCCCGAAGCCGAAGAAAAATTCACATTGGACTGCAAAACACCCCAAGGCGGTTACCGAGAATTCCTGATGTACGAAGCACGTTACAGCCGTTTAACCAGAGAATTCCCCGACCGAGCCGAAAGTCTCTTTGAATTAAACGAAGAAAGCGCCAAAGAGCGTTACGAACATTTGCAGAAGCTGGTTGAGCTTTACAAAAACAAATAAAGCCTATATCTTTTGCAAAACTTTCGCAAAAAACATACAAAAAATCCAAAATCCCATTTACCTAACGGTAAATGGGATTTGTTTATAATATTATTTTTTGAACTGTTTTTTGACCGCAAACCAATACTGCAAAATTTATTTGCAAAACGAAAAAAGACAAAACAAGAAAACCAAATCATACAAACAAATAATTTCCGGTTATCTTCTATTTGTTTTTCGCTTCGTTGATTTTATGGATGTTGCGGCTCATTTCAATGAATTCCGCAAAATTTTTCTGAAAGCTTTCCTGTGTGGCGGAGGAAATTTCCGCAATGAAGCTGTCGTATGCTTCCAAAAATTTTCTGCCTTCGGCGGTGATTGTGGAGCCGCAACCACGGCCAACCTGGCGGAAAATCAGCTGAAAGCCCAGGCTTTCTTCCACTTTGTGAATAATCTTCCATGCCTTGCTGTACGCCATATGCATAGATTCCGCCGCCTTCAGCAAAGATCCGTAGCGGTCAACGCCGCGCATTAAATCGGCAATGCCGGGGCCGAAAGCGTTTTCTTCATCCTCACCTTTGATAAATAATCTTAATTTATAATGTAATTCCTTTTCCATACTATCCCTCTCTTTAATCTACTCGCTTTTTCTGATTTCACTTACAATTTAAATTTCCTGACAACACATTTTTTATTGTTTAATTCAAATTTTTTAATCCAAAATAAACAAAAAACCTAAATTTCAAAATATATTTTTCCGAGAAAAAATATTTATCTGCAAAATAATTTGTTCAGTTATATTGTAGCACTAATCAAACAAAAAATCCAGAAAAAATATTGCAAATATCAGATAATTTTTTTTAATACAGCAAAAAATCAAACAGCCTGCCAATCCGCCCGCAAAGTCTTGTCAATACACACAAAATGCGTTATAATATTATATTAGACTGAATATTTTAAGCAAAAAATTCTTTTTGGTTTTTTTAGGAATATAATTTGATGTTTTAAGGAGATTTTTAAAATGAAATTAGGAATCGTGGGCTTGACGAATGTCGGCAAAAGTACACTTTTTAACGCAATTACCAATGCAGGCGCCGAATCCGCCAACTATCCTTTCTGCACCATCGAGCCGAATGTGGGCATGGTTGCCGTTCCCGACAAACGCCTTGATGTGCTGGGCGAAATGTATCATTCCGCCAAAATCGTACCTGCCGTTATCGAATTTGTCGATATTGCGGGTTTGGTAAAAGGTGCCAGCCGCGGCGAAGGCTTGGGCAACAAATTCCTCTCTCATATCCGTGAAGTGGATGCCATCGTTCACGTTGTCCGCTGCTTTGACGATATGAACATCGTTCATGTGGACGGCAGTGTTGATCCCGTGCGTGATATGGAAACCATTAATCTGGAATTGATTTTTGCCGATTTGGAAATGATCGACAAGCGAATTCAAAAATGCACCAAAATGCTGAAAGCCGACAAAGGCGTTCAAACCGAAATCGATATGCTGGAAAGCTTAAAAGCCCTTTTGGAAGACGGCAAACCCGCCAGAAGCTATGATTTTTCCGACAAAGAAAAGGAAATGGTCGCCCAAATTTCCCTGCTTACCATGAAACCCGTGCTTTACGCCGCCAACATGGACGAAGCGGCTTTCCAAAACTACGAAACGGACAACGAATACTACAAAGCCGTCGTTAAGCAGGCCGCCGAGGAAAACGCCAAGGTTCTGCCCATCTGCGCTCAGCTGGAGCAAGACATTGCCGAACTGGACGAAGAAGAAAAGGGTATGTTCCTGGCAGAGCTGGGTCTTGAGCAAAGCGGTCTGGACAGATTGGTGCAGGTCAGCTACGAGCTTTTGGGCTTAATCAGCTTCTTGACGACAGGTCCCGACGAAAGCCGTGCCTGGACCATCGTCAAAGGCACCAAAGCACCCCAGGCAGCAGGCAAAATCCACACCGATTTTGAAAAAGGCTTTATCCGTGCCGAAACCATCGCCTACGACGATTTGATCGCCAACGGCACCATGGCAAAAGCCAAAGAAAAAGGCTTGGTTCGTTCCGAGGGCAAAGAATACGTTGTCAAAGACGGTGACATCATTCTTTTCCGCTTCAACGTTTAAGCATTATTTAAATTTTAAAAATTAATATCCGATTAATAAAGCAAACCCTCTTTGCGCCAAGCGTAAAGAGGGTTATTTCATATCTTAATTATTTCATATCTTAATTTATATAAATTAATTATCTTCTTAATTATCTTCTTAATTATCTTCTTTTGATTTGGTGCGCCAAAAGATACTTTGCCTTCGGCCAATCGTTTTTATGAACGAAAATTCTGTAAGCGTAGGCGTTGTCCATACCGCTGCCGAAACCGCCCGTTTTTGCCCGAACTCCCGGCGTTTGATTGGCAGAAGATTTTACTTTGTATTTAATCTTATTGTTTGCCAAAATTTCTCTGGCGTCCGCCTGATCTTTCATGGAATACGTCAAAAGCACTTCCTTGCGGTTAAAGAAAGTCAGCATAAAATCATCTCCCGTCAATTTTATTTTATGCAGACAGTATAACACATTATCGGCAAAAATGGAAGGCGAATACAGCGCAGACAACAAACTTTTATTCGACTTTATTCGCAATGAAACTGCTGACGAAAGATATTTTAAACCAATTTTTCGGCTTTCTCCTCTTGATTTTTGCGGTGAATGGCGGCAATGCCGTCATAATCATGAACCATAAAAAACGCCAGCATCAGCAAAAGCAAAGCCACAAAGGTTGCCAGCAAAAAGGATTTTTGAAAACCGTCCAGCATGGCATCGGCAGAATTAGGGTCGACAAACTTGTTTTGGGTTCCCGTCATTGTGGTAATCATAACCGCTGTAACGATGGAACCGAAAATTTGGCGGAAGCAAGCATTAACAGACGTGCCGTGCGCCAAAACCTCATTATCCAGGCTGTTGAGCCCCCATGTGGTCATGGGCATAGTTATCATCGTTATACCAAACAGCCGCACGGCGTAAACAAAGCTTAAATAAACCAGCCCTGTGGCAAGGGTGATTTTGGAAAAGCTAAGGGTCGTAAAAACAATAATCAACATACCGGAAAGCGCCAAAAGCCGCGGACCGAAATGGTCACACAGCTTGCCCGAAACGGGACTGAAAATCCCCATCAAAACAGCACCCGGCAGCATCAACAACCCTGAAACCAAAGCGGATTTTCCCAAAGCGTTCTGTACATACAGCGGCAAAAGATTTTCGCAGGAAATCATCAAACCGAAGGTAATCATCGCCAAAACGGTGCCCACCAAAAACGGTTTATGCTTAAAGACAAAAATATTCAAAAAAGGCTCGTCCAGTTTGAATTGGCGAACGGTAAACAAAGCGATACCGACCAAACCAACCAGAATCGGCAGATACGACTGCATATCGCCCCAGCCCACACTGCCCGCCGCCGAACAGCCGTAAAGCACACCGCCGCAGCCCAGTGTGGAAAGCACGATGGAAAGGGCGTCCAATTTGGGATTGCTTTTTTCCGTCAGGTTCGGCATCAAAAAATAAGCCGCAATAATATCGATAATCGCCAGCGGAATAATAATATAAAATATATATTGCCATCCCAAACTGTCAACAATAACACCCGACAAAGAAGGACCGATTGCCGGAGCAAAACCGATCACAATGCCCTGGATTCCCATGGCATAGCCGCGTTTTTCTTTGGGGTACATATACATG
>JAHZFN010000154.1:0-4086 GCA_019421315.1 Peptococcaceae bacterium
GACAGTTGAAGCGGTAATTTTTTCTGCACAACCACTGCAAACCGCCTGCCGTCTTGACAAAACACTTATTACGGTATAACATTAATTTTAATAATTAATAAATTCAAAAAAATTTTAAACTCAGTTAATACTTTTCAGGTAAAATATAGTAAAATAAAAAAAGCGGCAAGACAAAAAAATTTAACAATTTCCGATAAATTAATAAGGCATCACAGCGTAACAAGAAATATAAAACGTCATTCAGACAGCGGCAAAAGTATCCCCCAAACACAAGGAGGCTGAATCATGAACGAATTAACCAAAAATATAAACCTCAACGAGATAGTTTTAACCAACGATTTAATCGACAAAGTGGCAACCAAGGAAGCCATGCAGTGGGTCAAGGATTATATGCACCCTTTCAAATCCTTAATGGTCTACTACAAATGTGCTATGATGGAAATTGAAACCAAATTCAGAGTTATGAACGAAGAATTATCCCTGCTGTACTCCAGAAATCCCATTCAAAGCGTCAAAACACGCCTCAAATCTTTTGACAGCATTTTTGAAAAGCTGAACCGCAAGGGGCTGCCCAAAACAATCGAATCTGTCGAAGAAAACCTGCATGATGTTGCCGGAGTTCGGGTAATTTGCTCTTTTCCCGAAGACGTTTATATGCTGGCAGACGCTTTCTTAAAACAAGACGACATTACGTTAATCGAAAGAAAAGACTACATAGCAAACCCCAAGCCAAACGGTTACCGCAGCCTGCATTTGATTGTTGAAGTGCCGATTTTCCTTTCCCACAAAAAGAAAATGATGAAGGTGGAAATCCAAATCCGTACCATCGCCATGGATTTTTGGGCAAGTCTGGAACATCAGCTTAAATACAAAAAACAGCTGGAGGGCGCCGAAGCCATCACCGACGAGCTTTTCAGATGCGCCGAAATCAGCGCCAAGCTGGACATGAAAATGGACGATATACGCAAAACCCTGGAAAAAATCGACGATATTCAGCCGCTGCCCCCAAAGGTTAATCAGCTGTCGCAGGGAGCGTAAAACCCAATTTTTTTCTGCGGCAGCAAGCAATTTTCCGACAAAACCAAATTCAAAAAAATATAATCAAACAAAAAAACTGTTCAATTTTTTTATTGAACAGTTTTTTTTATTCTTAATAAACAACAAACTATGACTGGGCAACGCCGCTTTTTACAGCCGCATCGGCAACAGCCGCCGCAATTACAGCCGCCACATTTTTATCCAAAGCCGACGGCAAAATGTTTTCGGCGTTCAGTTCTTCATTTTTGATATAGCCTGCCAAAGCATTGGCGGCCGCCATCTTCATGTCTTCGTTGATGTCTTTGGCACGAACCGACAGCGCACCCTTGAACATACCGGGGAACACCAAAACATTATTGATTTGGTTGGGATAATCGGAACGCCCCGTTCCCACAATAGCGGCGCCCGCCGCCTTGGCTTGGTCGGGATAAATTTCCGGTTCGGGGTTTGCCATGGCAAAAATCATAGCATCCTTATGCATAGCTTTAATCATTTCCGCCTTCAGCAAGCCTTTTTTGGAAACACCGATAAAAACATCGGCATTCTGCAAAGCCAAAGCCAAATCGCCGCTGATTTTTTCGGCATTAGTCTGCTTCGCCAGTTCCTCATGGTTCCAATTCAGCATGGTGTTTTTGTCTTCGGCATTGATTATGCCGTTTTTGTCGCAGAGCAAAATATTTTTTATGCCGTATGCCAAAAGTATGCGGCAAATTGCCGAGCCTGCGGCACCGATACCGTTAATCACAACCTTTAAATCGGCAGTATTCTTGCCCACAACCTTGGCGCCGTTGATAATGGATGCCAAAACGCAAACCGCCGTGCCGTGCTGGTCATCGTGAAAAACGGGAATATCCAGTTCTTCTTTCAGTCTTTTTTCAATATAAAAACAACGGGGGGCGTTAATATCCTCCAAATTTATGCCGCCGAAAACAGGCGCAATGTTTTGCACGGTTTTGATAATTTCCTCATCGTCCTGCGTATCCAGGCAAACAGGAAAGGCATCCACATCGGCAAAGGCTTTGAAAAGCGCCGCCTTGCCCTCCATAACAGGAATGGATGCAGAACCGCCGATATTGCCCAAACCCAAAACCGCTGAACCGTCGGAAACCACCGCCACAGTGTTCTTCTTGATGGTATATTTGTAAACAGCATCGGCATCCGCCTGAATTTTTCGGCAGGGTTCCGCCACGCCCGGAGTGTAGGCAACGCTTAAATCGTCCCTGGTTTCCAAAGGCACCTTGGCAACAACAGCCAGCTTGCCTTGATTTTCTTCGTGCAGCTTCAAAGCCGCTTTATTGTAATCCATACTAATCTCCTTTTATATTTATCATATTTTGTATTCTCAACTTTGCGCCGATGTATTCGGCAGTTATATTTATTATACCGCCAAAACGAACTGCGGACAAGGGAGTTTTTCGGCAATATTTGACATATTGATACCAAATAGGTATAATTTGTATAATTAATCATACTTTATGGGTGTTTTTATTTGCACCTATCCGACATATTTGTTTGTTTTACTGTTTTTTATAATTATATTGCCCATATTCGGCGCATACATTAAACAAGGAGTTGATGACTATGGCAAAACCCAAAGGAAAATACGCCTGGACGGCGACAGTCGGTAAAAAATGTCAGATTGTAATTCCCAAGCAGGCGCGCGACATTTTCGGAATAAAGCCGGGCGACACACTGGTAATTCTGGGTGATGAAAGCAAAGGCTTGGCAATTCCGCCCCAAAGCCTTTTTGCCAAATTTGCCGCCGCTGTCTTTGAAACAAAATCGGAAAAGTCGGGAGATGATTAATGTGCGCAAGCCGTTTCTTGATAATATTCGCTGGAGCGCAGTTTGCCTGGTTTTGATTTATCATGTTTGCTATCTTTTTAACGGGGCGGGCGTGCCTGCTTCCATTCCCAATGCGGCAAACCTTGCCTTTTTTGACAATTTTGCCTGCTTTGTTTACCCATGGCTGATGGTTCTGCTTTTTACGGCGGCGGGCATGGCGGCAAGATACTCCCTGCAAAAACGCAGTGAGCGGCAGTTTATTAAAGAGCGCACCGTCAAATTGCTGATACCGTCCACCCTGGGGCTTTTTGTTCTTCACTGGATAACGGGATACATCAACATAAGCCTCGGCGGCGGGCTGGCTTATATACCGAAGCTTTTGGTTTATCCCATATCGGCAGTCAGCGGTATCGGACCTTTATGGTTCATCCAAATGCTTTTCCTTTTTTGCTGTGCGCTCCTGCTTCTGCGGAAAGTCGATAAGAGCGGCAAAATTTCCAAGCTATGCCAAAAGGTAAACTACCCTGTTTTACTGCTGCTGTTTTTGGTTATTTACGGTGCGGCGCAAATTTTCAATCTGCCCGTTCTGACAATGTACCGCTTCGGCATTTATTTCGTTGCTTTTTTGCTGGGCTATTTCGTTTTTTTCTGCGAAAACGTTATGGAAACAATGGAAAAATACCGCATTTGCTCTCTTTGTCTCGCCCTGATAACAGGCATTGTTTATATGATTATTTACCACGGTTCCGACTACACTGCAAGCAGCTGCCTGCAAAGTCTAATCACCAACGCCTATCGTTGGTTTGCCGTGCTGGCAATTTTCGGTTTTGCAAAAAAACACCTTAACACCCAAAGCGTTTTTTGCCACTATATGACAAAAACAAGCTACGGACTTTACATTCTGCATTATCCAATTTTGCTGGCGGCTTGCTGTCTTTTGCATTATTACTGCAATTTTTCGGCAATCTGCAATTATATGCTGGCTCTTCTGATTGAGGTTGTCCTGACATTTGCGCTTTATGAAATTATCCGCAGAATACCGGTCGTGCGTTTTTTGGTTCTGGGCATTCAAAAACAACCTAACCCACCTCAAACAGAAAAATCATAAAGCAACACCCTGCCGCCCCGCAACTATCCTTACAAGCCCATTACTTAAGATTTTTTTCGCAAAATTAATTACTTATGCACATACAATCGCAAAAAAAATCAGGCTCCGATTAACTCGGAGCCTTTTGCTTTGTCTACACTAAATTAATTTATATT